>JANXYC010000042.1 GCA_025350305.1 Cyclobacteriaceae bacterium
CTAATCACAAACCTTCATCCTTGATTTGTCTTCTACTTCCCCAAACCACACCACGCCGTACTCATCATAAATTCCAATACCGATCGCCTTCCATTCCATTTTTTTCCAGTTGCCTGAATTGATGAGCAGTGGGTTGTGACCCGGACTTTTTTTCCATCCTTCAAGTCCTTCTGAAGCAGAGGCCCCGGCAGAACTGAAATACGCAATCTCATAACCCTCCCCTTCGTAGCCTGCTATTTCTTTTGGCTTGCTCCACATACATTTCGCTTTGGAGTGATCGGCAGTATAACAACAGGCCGACCAGGTTCCTTTGTCCGACCAGCTGTGGGGATTGCAATCACCTCGATTTTCGTAATCAAAATTTGCAGCCAAATCGCGCACATGGGCCTGTGCTACCTGTGTAAGTTTTGCGGAAAAGGGGAGCGCCTTGAGTTTTTTACTTTTGCGATAGGCCATGATCAAGTCATAAAGTTTTTTTTCTTCGGCCGAAATGCAAACGTCCTCGTGTGTTTGGTCGCGCTGAGAAGACTCAGGATGAGAGCCTGATCCCAACAGGCAGATGGCGAAAAAAAGGATCGTTTTCATTTGAATCGATTACGATTTTGAGGCTGCGAAGGACTATAAAAAATCTTTAGCGGATGGCCGTAATTTTCTATCTTCGCCACTTCATTTAACCGCAACATAACTACTTCAACACGCATAACCATGAGTGACCAAAAAATCAGTATTCAAAACGGAAAACTTACTGTACCTGATGCCCCTACCATTCCATTTATTGTCGGTGATGGCACGGGTATCGATATCTGGCCTGCCGCCAAATTGGTGTTTGACTCGGCCGTAGAAAAAGCCTATAAGGGGAAGAGAAAGATACAATGGAAGGAAGTGCTGGCTGGTGAGAAGGCCTTCAATGAAACCGGAAGCTGGATGCCCGAAGAGACATTGAAGGCTCTAAAAGATTATCTGGTAAGTATAAAAGGCCCGCTCACAACCCCTGTCGGCGGTGGGATCCGGTCGTTGAATGTTGCCCTGCGTCAGGACCTTGATCTTTATGTTTGTCTGCGACCGGTACGTTGGTTCAAAGGCGTTCCTTCGCCAGTAAAAGAGCCGCACAAAACGGACATGGTGATTTTCCGTGAGAATACAGAAGATATTTATGCTGGCATCGAATTCCAGGAGGGCTCAGATGAAAACAAGAAATTCATGGCAGCTTTCAGGGATTCTTTTCCCAAGCAATACAAGAAAATTCGGTTCCCGGATAGCTCGGGTATTGGCATCAAGCCTGTGTCCAGGGAAGGAACAGAACGCCTGGTCAGGGCCGCATTGGATTTTGCCCTCGAACATAAGAAGCCAAGTCTGACGCTGGTACACAAAGGGAATATTATGAAGTACACGGAAGGGGGATTCCGCGACTGGGGATATGCACTGGCCAAGCGCGAGTATGGGGCTGTTGATCTTGATGGAGGGCCATGGCAAGTAATAAATAAAGGTGGACATAAGTTGGTGATCAAAGATTCTATTGCTGATGCATTTCTTCAACAGATATTGTTACGTCCTGATGAATATTCGGTGATCGCGACCCTGAACCTCAATGGCGATTATGTATCCGATGCACTCGCTGCAATTGTAGGGGGCATTGGCATCGCACCGGGAGGCAATATCAACTACACAACGGGTTACGCTGTATTTGAAGCCACACATGGCACCGCACCAAAATATGCGGGACAAGACAAAGTGAACCCCGGATCAGTGATTCTTTCCGGCGCTATGATGTTTGAATACATGGGCTGGTTGGAAGCCGCAGAATTGATTTACAAAGGCCTCGAAAATGCGATTATATCCAAGCGCGTGACGTATGACTTCCACCGACAAATGGAAGGAGCAACCTTGATAAAGTGTTCTGAGTTTGGAAAAGAAGTGGTGAAGAACATGTAATTACTCAGAAATAAAAAAAAGGCCAATCACCTCAGCGTGGTTGGCCTTTTTGTTTAAAAAAGACTTCGCACAACAAAAAATAGTAATCAGGTTTTCCGGTCGAACGCTGCTTCATGGGCGTTACCTTCTTTTTTACATTGCTCACCATTCCCTGAAATTAAAAATAAGGTTATGGAAAAGAGAATTTTGAGATTGGTTGCCATTACAATAGGATCGTTTTATAGTCAACTATTTTATGCATCCGCACAGACACAACTAGCGGCCTGGACATTTGATTCGACTCCGGCTGCGCCGAATACACCCACTTCACTCAACGCGAACCTCGGTGCCCAAAGCGGGTCAGCCATTTTGTATGCCAATGGAACGAACGGCTCTTCAACCTGGACAACGGCAACGACGGGAAATGAATTAACAATGTTTGCCGGAACAACCACAAATGACCCACGCGCGATTACGTTTGCGGGTTCAGCGCTCACGCTTGAAAACTCCTCCGCCAATGGTAAAACAATTGTCATCAAATTCTCCATGACGAATTTTAAGGATCCAATATTGAGCTTTGCCACGCGCGGTACCAGTACAGGATTTAATACCCACCAGTGGGCATGGAGCACAGACGGAACCGTCTTTACGAATGTTGGAACCAATACAGCAATTACAGGATCCACCTTTACAACTCAAAGCGTAGACTTGTCTTCCATTAATTTGGTAGACAAGGCCGCCACTGTTTATTTCAAACTTACCGTAACGGGGGCAACCACAGCCAGTGGCAATAACAGGCTGGACAACCTTGTCATCAATGCATCCGCTGCCTTGCCACCCAACTTTACACCTTCTTATCCTAAAGCTCAAACGGTTACCTCAACTGGATTTCAGGCCGTTGTTAATTTGGATAAGCCGGGCACTGCGTATGTAGTCGTGTTGCCAGACGGCGCCACACCACCCACTTCAGCGCACGTCAAAGCCGGTCAGGATGGATCAGGAAATTCGCTGGCTGCATATTTGAAAACCTCAATAACCGTATCAACTCCAGGGACGGACTTTACCGGGCAGATTGACGGACTCACACCCCTAACAGATTACGATGTTTATTTTGTTGCCGGGAATTCAGACGGTATTCAGACAGTTCCGGTTAGAGTTGACATTACGACCCTTAATGCCGCGGATACTTCTCCGCCTAATTTCTTACCCTCGTATCCGCTTGTTAATGGAATCGGACCTGCCTCCTTCACGGTGAGAACAAATTTGAACGAACCAGGTAAGACATATTTTGTAGTGCTGGATGCAGGTACGCCCGCACCAGGTGCAGTACAGGTGAAAGGAGGAAAAAATGCAAGCGAAATCCTGCTGCCGGGGAATCTCATCGGGACTATCGATGTAGCATTAACGAATACCGAATTTAACATGACCATAAATGGGTTGATGCCGGCGACTACCTACGATGTTTACCTCGTAGCCGAAGATAATATTCCGAATCTGCAACCGAATCCAATAAAGGTTACTGTAACTACGGCTATCGTGTTCACTGAAAATTTTGATAACTGCAGTGGCCATGTAAGTTCATTCGCCCAGATAAGTGTAATCGGCTTACAGTTTTGGGATTGTACCGCCTTCGGAAAAAACACCACGAATGGTGTCCAGATCAACGCAGGAACTTCATCAGGTTCAACGCTAAACGAGGACTGGCTCATTTCTCCGATGCTCACCTTAACAACGAACGCTACCGTTTCCTTCGACAATAAGAAAGACTTTCAGGGAGCAGATATAGGCTTGAAAATTTCCACTGACTACGATGGTAGTTCAACTCCTGCATCGGCGTCCTGGATCAATCTATCCTTCACAAAATCAACGAATTCAGGCTCAACAGGAACATGGGTGTCTTCCGGCTCAATCGATTTATCTTCTTTTAAAAATCAAAATGTTTATGTGGCCTTCGTTTATACGTCCGGGTCCACTGCCAATTCAGGCGCGCGCTGGGGAGTTGATAACTTTTCTGTTGTCTACGCAACGGCACACTATATCATCACATCTACTGCTGGGATGGGAAGCTTTGGTTATGTGCAATCCCCCGGGAGTTCAGTAGCCAAAAGTTTTTCAGTTAAGGCAGCTGGATTGTCAGCCGATCTTACAATCTCGGCCCCGGCAAACTTTGAAGTTTCGAAGGATGGAAACACGTTTGCTGGTTCTGTAGGTTTTACTTCTGCAGAATCAATCACATCGCAATCAGTTTTCGTTCGTTTCAAGCCGGCTGCAGGAGTGGGTGTGGTCAATAGTAGTATCTCCCTTGTAAGTGGAGGTATTTCAAGAAATGTTGCGGTGAGTGGCACGGAAGGTGCTGATCCACGCAACAACTCATTTGACGTTGTCACCTATAACCTCGAGTTCTTTGGTACGGACATAAAAGATATAGGTGGAAACGAGTTTGGCCCACGGGATGATGCGTTGCAGATAAACAACGTAAGAACCGTCATGGAAACTATGGCCGCCGATGTAATTGCTGTGGAAGAAGTTTCTGATGAAAACGCATTGGACCAATTGGTAGCCGGTCTGCCCGGTTATGATAAGATCGTATCCAATCGTTGGTCACATTCCTTTGATCCTCCTGATCCTAACTTCCCACCCCAAAAAGTAGGATTCATTTACAAGACGTCTACTGTTCAGCTTGTCGGTTCACGTGTGATGTTTGTGCAACTGTACGATGATATAAAGGCAGGGACGGTGACATTGCCGTCCTATCCGGGTGGCAGCAGCAGCTTCTGGTCATCCGGCAGATTGCCATTTATGGTTACCCTTGACGTGACGATCAATGGAATCAAAAAGCGGATACGGATGATTAACATCCACGCAAAATCAGGTTCTGCGCAATCGGATTATGACCGAAGAAAATACGATGTGCAAGTGCTGTATGATTCATTAACCGCACAATACGTAACAGACAATATTATTTTGCTGGGGGACTTCAATGATGATGTCGATGCTTCCCTTTTGAATGGCGAGGCATCATCGTACAAAGCAATCGTCGATGATGCGGCCAATTTTAACGTGCTCACCTACGCACTGAGTCAAACCGGTGCCAGTAGCTTTCCCAAATCGAGCAGCTTCATTGATCATATCGTAATTTCAACAGAATTAAATAATTCGTACATCGACCATTCGACAGCGGTGGAAGATGCCAGGACTTATGTAACAAACTATATCAATACAACGTCGGATCACCTACCGGTCATCGCAAGGTTCCAGTTGGTCAGAATGGATCAGGCCATCATCTTTGGGGCACTCCCCGATAAGACCGTGGGCGATGCACCTTTTTCTCTATCGGCTACGACAAGTTCTTTGTTGACGGTAAGCTACTCTTCCCCCTCTGACAAAATCATCCTTCGTGACAATCAAGTAACCATCGTGAAGGCCGGGAGAGTGAGTATCACGGCAAGTCAGACGGGTAACACAAATTTCAATAGCGCAACACCCGTGGATCAAAGTTTCTGTATCCGACCGCCTAAACCAACCGTAACGATCGCTAACGCCAATACCGAAGCACCGATGCTCACCTCGAGTGTCTTCTTGGGCAACCAATGGTATCTGAACGACACCGCCCTTTCAGCTGCTACCGGCACCACCCTGACAGTAACAAGTGCCGGCGTTTATAAAGTGCAAGCCAAAACGGACGATTGTGCAAGTGAATTCTCTGCAGATACTCCGATTAGTATCACGGGTGACCTGCATTCGATCCAGGATAAGGTGACGGTGTATCCCAACCCGGTAGAAAATTATTTAGAATTGCTGGGATTGAAAGGTGAAGTGACTGGTTCCCAGGTCTTCGATATGACCGGCCGCATGAGTTCAATGATACTGGAGAAGCGGGACGAAATCCATCGCGCCAACGTAGAGCATTTATCGCAAGGGATTTATTTGTTGCGCATACAACAAGACGCAACGATTTATCAGGTTAAATTTATTAAAAAGTAAAAAAATATCACTCCTCATTTAGCAGAGACGGTCTTGAGAAATCGGGGCTATTTTATTTAAAAACCTGCGCTGATAATTAATTTGAACGCCAGATTATCGGAAGTCGTGGGCAGGGAATAATTTCCATAACGGTAGAAAGCACCAACACCCAAGCCGTAATAGATTAAGTTTAGATACTTGAATCTGAGCAGATTGCTCAGCATAAGCCCGCTTTCAAAATATCCTTTCTCCATAGTCTTGAAAGTAATGCCTTGATGAAAGGCTGTATTTTGTAAAGACCCTAACGATATAGGGCTGATCAGCGCGCAACAAATGGGTGGAGGATTCATAGCCGACATAACTAAACACAAGCTCGGTTGCGTACAGGGGAATGGAAATCTCAAAGCGGCCATCGATATCGGAGGCGGTGCCGTGGTGGGTGCCTGATATTTCAATGTTTACAAACGGTAACGACCCTTTTGTTCTTTCATTGACAACCTTGCCACGGAGGATTTGATGTTGTGAGAACACAGAAAACGTAAACGCTATCACGATCCCAATACTTAATAATATGGATTTGCGGCATCGGAGCATGAAATGGCCAAGTATTAAGTTGACCCAAAGACAAGATAATTGATTTCGCCGACCCGACTGTTGCCGGAGATCCGGGCAGTTCCTTCAAATGAAAAGTTAATCCCTTTGCTCCCGGCTTTCAAGCATCTTCACGACTGTTACTGCAGCTTCCTCGCCTTTGTTGCCATATTTTCCGCCGGCGCGATCGAGTGCTTGTTTTTTATTGAGGGTTGTAAGTACACCGAAGGCAACGGGTTTATTCGTCATTAAATTTACGTTCATGATCCCATTGGCAACGGCCTGGCAGATATAATCAAAATGCGGTGTATCGCCCTGGACAACACAACCAATACAGATCACCGCGTCAATACTTTTTTTTTCTGCCGACCACTGTGCCATGAGTGGCAACTCAAAACTTCCCGGAACATTCCTTCGGATAATGTTATTCTTTTTTGCGCCGAGCGATAGCAAAGCATGATGCGCACCCTGGTACAAGGCCTCCGTAACGTCTTCATTCCATTCCGCCACCACAACGACGAATTTCCTGCGTGACAAATTGAGTTTGCTTTTTCCGGAAACGGATGTAATTGAACCAGCCATAAAGTTGAAAGAAAGAACAGAACTTAAATATACTTTAATCACTCCCTCTCCTCCGGAGAGGGCTGGGGTGAGGCCCCTACTTCCCCTCCAAACGCGCTAAATACTTCCGCGCATTCCGAAAATCGTTACTCTCGAAATATTCATCAATTACACGCTGGTACATTTTGATGGCTTTGTCGTTCTGGTTTGATTTTTCATAGGCCAGGGCAGCTTTCATTAAATACGAGGGAGTAAAGTATTTGTTCGGCTTATAATCGGCGGCTTTGCTGTAGTACCCAGCTGCATCTTCGTACTTCTTTTGCTCCATGTACGCATCTCCCATCAGGCTGTAGGCACGGGCTTGCACAAGCTGATCGTCTGATTTGAAGTCTTCAAAATAAAAAACTGCCAATTGGTATTTCCCTTGCTTCAGGCAGGTGGCACCGGCATAATAGTTAGCGAGGTTGCCTGCATGGGTCATGGAATAATCATCAATGATTTGCTTGAAACCAAGATTGTTGCCGTCTCCATTCATCGCGAGATTAAGACTGTCGGCCTCAAAATAACGAACGGCCTGAAACATTTCCTTCTGCGCCTGGTCATCCTGTGTGCCGCTCCAATAACGAAATCCAAAGTAGCCCCCAACGATCAGAGCAACAATGCCCAGCACACCAAATACAATTTTTGGATTTCGTTCAATCCACTGCTCCGCACCCTCAACTTTTTCAGCGAGTACTTCGGAGTTTTCCAGTAATTCCTTTTTTTCTTCCTTTTTTGCCATGATTCTTAAAAAAAATAAGCCCTCCTACTGATTGTACCGATACCTATCGGGATTATCCGGACGGCAGGGCCGCAAAACTAAATATTCGAGCCCATTAAACAAACCCGGAAACGACTGGTTAGTCGAGGATAAAAGGATAATCCGGCTGAACGTAAATGTCGGTTAATGCCTCTTTTGGATCAGGGTAATTGGATTCTTCGGCAAACTTGACGCTTTCTTCAACCTGGGCGTGAACTTTATTTTCAATCACTCCCAACTCTTGTTCGGTGGCAAATTTCTTTTCAAGGATCGTAGTCTTTACTACCTCAACCGGATTGCGCTGTTTGTATTCATCCACTTCCTCCTTGGTGCGGTATTTTTGAGGATCCGACATGGAGTGCCCTTTATAGCGATAAGTGCGAAATTCCAACAACGTGGGTCCTTCACCACTGCGGGCTCGCTCTGCCGCTTTTGCCACTGAAATGTGCACTGCTTCCACACTCATAGCATCCACCGGCTCCGATGGCATGTCATACGCATTACCCAAGGTGTAAAGTTCAGTAACATTCGATGTTCTCTTTACCGATGTGCCCATGGCATAACCGTTATTCTCGATAACAAAAATCACCGGAAGCTTCCAGAGCATGGCGAGGTTAAGGGCCTCATGAAAGGCGCCCTGGCGAACGGCCCCATCGCCCATATAACAAATGCACAGATTCTTCGTCTTATTATATTTTTCTGCGAAAGCGATGCCTGCACCCAATGGGATCTGGCCACCCACAATCCCATGGCCTCCAAAAAAATTCTTGGACTTATCGAAGATGTGCATCGAGCCACCCTTTCCTTTGGTGACGCCGGTTTCTTTACCGTACAATTCGGCCATTACACGTTTAGGATCGGTGCCGAGACCCAGGGGATGGGCATGATCACGATAGGCTGTTATCCATTTATCATCTTTCGTGAGGGCCGTAATGGCACCTGCTGCACAAGCTTCCTGACCGATATACAAATGGCAGAAGCCACGGATCTTTTGCATGCCGTACAGTTGACCCGCCTTATCTTCGAACTTCCTCATGAGGTACATCATTTCATACCAACGCAGGTAGGTTTCCTTCGAAAACTCGGTTTTATCTTTCGTACGTGGTTGCTTGGCTTGGGCAGTAGTAGGCATATCAGTTACTTTTGAATCGGACTGCGAAAATAACCCTGAATTCGTCAATTCCCAACAAAACATTTACCCTAAACTATTAAACGCACCGCATGCGACTCGAAAAACTTCATTTAATGAATTTTAAAAACTATGCGGACGCTGAAGTTCATCTACAAGGCACCATTCATTGCTTTCTGGGAAAGAACGGGAGCGGCAAAACCAATCTGCTGGAAGCCATCCATTATCTGTCATTCACGAAAGGAAGTTTTTATGCCAATGATTTGGCCAATGTGCGGCATGGACAGGATCAGTTTTTGATAAACGGTCTATTTGAAAAAAATGGAAAGCGAATGGAGGTAGCCTGTTCCTTTTCCTCTGAAAGAAGGAAAAATGTATCAGAAAATGGCAAAGAGTATAGCCGTTTTTCCGAGCACATCGGAAAGTATCCCATCGTCCTCGTAGCGCCTAATGATATTGAGTTGATCTGGAATGGAGGAGAGGTGCGAAGGAAATTCTTTGACACCCTGTTGTCTCAATTAGACAAAGAATACCTGGAGAATCTCATCCGTTACCAGGCACATCTCCGGCAACGAAATAGTTTACTCCGGATGTTTGCTGACAAGGGTTCAATAGATCGTGACCTACTTGATTCGTACGATGAAAAAATAGTCGCAGCAGGAACCGTCCTTTATAACAAACGTGCAGGTTTTGTTCAGGAATACCTGCCGCTTGTGTCCGCTCGCTACAATTTTTTGGCTTCGGGCCTTACTGAAACGGTTGGCCTGGCCTACTTGTCCGACCTGGAAAAAGTAGATTTTAAAAAAGAGTTGGACGGAAAACTCGATCGTGACATCGCCCTGGGCCGCACGTCGGTCGGTATTCACCGGGATGATTTTTTATTTACACTGAATGGCTTTGAGCTGAAGCGCTTTGGTTCGCAAGGACAGCAAAAATCCTTTTTGATTGCATTGAAACTGGCCGAGTTCGATTACCTGGCTGTAAAAAAAGGATCCAAGCCGTTAATTCTTCTGGATGATATTTTTGATAAACTGGATGATGAGAGGATCCACCAACTTATGGAATTGGTGGCCGATGGTGCCTTTGGTCAGATTTTTATTACGGACGCACGCCCCGGGAGAAGTTTGGAGGTATTGAAGGTGGCGGGTGTAAAATCACAGAATTTTTCTGTGGAAGAGGGGTCGTTGGCAGAACTGTTTTGAATGCCTCATGACAAAGCATCAGCTTGGAACAGCAATTCAAGCTTATAATTTCGTCTATCCAAATTGTCATTCCTGCGATCACGACGCACATTCCGAAGCAGCAAAAACAAAAGTGTGAGGAAAGGAATACACGCGAGGCTTATCCCAATCATCGGGATTATTTCAGAATCAGATACAGCACGCCACAACATTAAAGATTGGGGTGGGATTAAAAATCCAATCCTATCTGGCACAAGTGTTCCGAAGGGACACTTGTGCCTTTATGCTGGCAGTCTCCAGACTGCCGAAGACTCACAACAACATTACTTCCAACAAAACCTCAACGTTGCTAGAGATTTGCAATCCCAACATCATCTTCACATGACGTACCGCAGGATTCTGATTCCGTTTACTCGTAAATGTCTTTGCGATGTCCTATCCATCTTATCTCCACTATCTTAAGGGCGTCTCTAAAAACTCCTTGTACCCTTCTCTTCCGGAGAAGGGTGACGGGTTGAGGCCATAAAAGGCAGGGTTTTTAGAGACGCCCTTAATTACATCTTCAACCAAATAGATAACACAGTAATCACCTATTCAATTCCGCCAGAGAGATTCCCTTTCTGCCTTCTAATTTCTTTGAACCGGCTGGTTTTTTGACAGCGCATCGATGGCTGTACTTTTTCTCGCCTATTGGAGGGGGTGAACTATCTGGCGCAAGGGACACTTGTGACCTTCATGTCGGCAGTCTCCCGAAGAAGATCATCCTTCGAACCCGGTCGAGGATCTCAGATCCCGACCAGCGCTCACACATTAACACCTAAACACATTAACACCTAAACACACTTACCTCAACTCATACCTATCAATCAAATACACCAGCGCTGCCATCGAGGCTGCACCCAATTCAAGTTCACGCTTGTCCGCTTTGTCGAAGGTGTCTTCCCGAGTGTGGTGAAGACTGAAGTAGGGTTGTGAGTCGGGCAGGAAGCCGATGAGTGCAACGCCCGGTTGGGCCAAGGGGCCAATGTCTGCTCCTCCCCCCTCCTGGCTGAAATCAGAAAGCCCATACGGTTCAAGCAGAGGTTTCCAGCGTTGAATTTTCTTCCTTGTTGCCGTATCTGCGCTGATGGTGAAGCCACGTGGGGTAAATCCACCACGGTCAGATTCGATGGCAGCAATGTGTTTCTCTTTATTTTTTGCAGCCATCTCCGCATACTTCAGTCCGCCACGCAAACCGTTTTCTTCATTAAGTAGTTTGCTGAGGATGTCGGCATGACGTGTGCTGATGGCAAATGCCGGAATCTTTGCCAGGTTGGGTGCATAACGAAGTCCTCCTGTATGCGGATAGTCTTCCGGGTTGGACCCCATCGAACGCACCAGCACCGCCTTTGCTCCATATTTTGCCGCTTCTGAAGCACCGCCTCCACGTTGGTTCACGGCACCACCATATCTGCTGCGAATATAGAACTTTCTCTTAACGTAAATTGTAATACGTTATCAAAGTGTTAACTTCGTAAACTCAAACATTATGGCTTTTTTATTTGATTCATTTGAAGGGTGGAAACGCTACAGCGAAGAAAAAAAACTGTCGCTGGTGGACGTAGTGCTGGAGTATGAAGAAGAACAAAAAGGACGGAGTGAAGCACAGATCTGGGAGGGTTTGAACGCCGCCTGGACAGTCATGAAAGACGCCGTGCGTACAGGTCTTGAAGAAGATATGACCTCCCGTTCCGGCATGATTAACAACGGCGCAAAAAAAGTATATCGCTACCCGACGGCGGTTCTCTCGAAAGAGTTTCAAAAACTCATTTCACGTGCATTGGCGGCTAAAGAAGTTAACTCATGCATGGGTCGCATTGTAGCTGCGCCGACGGCCGGTGCCAGTGGGATCATGCCTGGCGTATTGGTTACGCTACAGGAGATTCACCGGATTACTGATAAAAAAATACTGGAGGCCATGTTGCTGGCAGCCGGCATTGCGCTCATCATGGAGCAGAAGGCTTCTATCTCGGGCGCGGTAGGCGGATGTCAGGCTGAGACCGGTACAGCTGCGGCCATGGGTTCCGGCGGAATTGTGTTCTGCCTTGGGGGAGATACCGATCAGATATTTAATGCTGTCGCCATTACCGTTCAATGCATGCTGGGTCTCGTGTGTGATCCGGTCGCCGGTTTGGTGGAAGTGCCATGCGTGGTACGAAATGCCAGTGCGGCGGCCATTGCCAACAGCTCCGCACAAATTGCATTGGCCGACGTAAGCAGCGTAATACCCGTTGATGAAGTCATCGAAGCGATGGGTGAAATTGGCGCCAGCATGGAGACGCGTTACAAAGAAACGGCGCTCGGCGGCCTGGCCGCTACACCTACTGCACAGCGTATTGCCAAGAAAGTTTTGATAAGGGACATTGAGATGTTGCCCGATGAAGGTGTGCGGTAATTGGTGATCGGTAATCAGTAGCCTGTAAAAGGTTCATAAAATAAAATTCCTCTTCAACAGCAAAATCGGACCGATTACCACTTACCGATCACCGATTACCATTATTCCCCCGCTCCAAATAATCTATACCCGAGCGAAAATTGAAATAGATCGTTCCTGGTCGTGGAGTCCATGCTTTTATCAACATCTGAAATTCCCCGGCAATAACGCGCAGTCACATTGAGTTTTAGAGGCAAATCAACAGTGCCGCCAAAAACCAAACTAAAATCCGTGTTGTTAAAATCGCTTCTTGTGTCAAACGTGCTGCCTCCTGACGTTTCTTTTGTAGAACCCAAAATTCCAAACTGAGGGCCCGCATGAAAGCTAATAAGACGATTCACCTTATAACGCAGCAGAACCGGAATCGAAATATATGTGAATTTATCTGTGTAGAGGGTGCCCGAATAATCAAGTATGGCACCCTGCATTGAAACGAGCGCCTCGGATTGAATACCCACATGATCTGAGAATAAAGCGATAACGTAAATGCCTCCATGAAATCCGGCAACAGATTGGGTCCCTGTTGGAGCTCCAATTCCACTGACGCGTTGATCGGAAATATTAATTCCCGTTTTAAGACCCGCACGTATCTTTTGTGCTGATATGGTGGATATTAAACATGCCATTAATCCAACTACCAGAACTATTTTTTTTATCACTTTTTCCCGGTTGAAAATGAATTGAACAGGTAACGATTCAACATCCACAAAAGGTAACGAAAGAATTACTAGTGTTGTGACAAATTAATTTTGGAACAAGCTTCCGTATTTCTTGCCTACTGCCCCTTGCCTACTTTTTAATTCTTATGACCAATACCTGTTTCCTAATAATGTTGCATAACTAATCTGTCGCTACACTAGTGGATCACTTCACGAAATCCGGCACCGCCTCCCCGCCAATAAAATAGATGATCGCACTGAAAATCAACGCCCACGCAGCCGCGCTGATAAACATAAAAAAAATGATTTTATCTTTTGGACTGCCTGAACTCACCGCCAGCAAGGTGCCGCCGATGGGCGTCAAAATAAGCGGGGTAAGAAATGCAATGCCGGTCAACCCGTACTTTTTCCAAATGCCGGCAAACCTGCGGTTGTTGGGCGTGAATCGCTTGCGCTTTTTAAAAAAACGACTCAGGAGTTTTGTTTTGATCCATTCTCCAGAATAGGTAAACGCTACCACCATCGTCATCATGCCTGCCACCGTGACTAAAACCGTAGTGAGGAAATGAAGTCTTGCGGCAAACCCTCCCATGGGCCCAAGTATGAATTTGAGCATGCTGGCGAGAAACACAGGTATGGCCTTTAAAATTTCTTCACCCATATCACTTTGGCCCAAAACTTAAATCTCCTGCATCGCCCAGGCCCGGCACAATGTAAAACCTGGAATTCAATTTTTTATCGATGGAAAAGGTCCACAACGTGGCGCGCAGCGTTAAAGTTTTTTTCAGATAGTCGATTCCCTCCGGTGCCGCGATAACGGAAGCAAGGTGCACCTGCCTGGGTTTCCCCCTGCTGATCAATGAAGTTACGGCGTCAGCCACGGACCGGCCCGTTGCAAGCATCGTATCTACGAGGATAACAGTTTTTCCTTCCAGGCGGGGTGTAGCAAGATAATCCGTTTGAATTGTGATTTTTGATTTTCCCTCTACGCGATAAGAGCTAATGAAGCCAGTTTCTGCCTTATCGAAAACACGTTGAAAGCCTTCCAGGAAAGGCAACCCCGCGCGCATAATCGTTACCAGCACGATGTCGGTAGCCGGCAGGTTCATCGACTTCTTTCCCAACGGCGTTTTTACATCCTTTGGCCGGTAGTTCAATTTCTGTGAAATTTCATACGCCATTATCTGACCTAACCTTGAAAGGTTAAGACGAAAACGGAGCCGGTCCTTCTGGATACTCACATCCCGCACTTCGGAAAGAAATTGATTAGCGACAGAATTCTGCTTACCCAGGTTGTGAACAGTCATGAAATGTTTTTAAAAAAGAAATTTATAAAGAAGCTTGATGTATTGGAACAATTACAGAGAAATTATTGATGCGGGTTGATGGCCAGTTCATAGGCCTGCCGATAGTGCCTGATAAGGTTCTTCCAATCGAAGGCTGACGAATAGTTTTCCACATTGTTTCGCTGCATGATCCGCTCCCTGCGGGATTGCGTCAGGAATTTATGCAACGATACCGCCAGATGCCGGGCACTCCAGTCAAACGTGCGCTTGCCTCGTTCAATCACAAACATCCCGTTCTTTTCATAATCCGGAAAGTTGCGTGTGAGATAATCACCAAACCCTGACAGGTCACTCGTCACGGAAGGCACACCGCTCGCCATGCACTCCAGAGGGGTATAGCCCCAGGGTTCGTAATAACTGGGAAATACACCCAGATGACAACCGCGAACAAATTGACTATAGTCCATTCCGAACAAGGGATTGGTGGAGGTGATAAAATCCGGGTGATAAACAATCTTCACTTTGTCTTCCGGCCGGTTCAAAAAATTCCGGCGTATCAGAAATTGTAAAATTTCATCCGTCTCTTCATTTACCAGCTTATGAGTAACGACGAGCGGCAGCTTATTGCTTTTCCAGCTTTGAATGGTCCGCCTGTAACGAAGTTTCCAATAATCTTCCACAAAGTCATTGAGGTTAGGAAGTCGGTTATCTTGTCGGGTGGTAGAAGCATAAAACAAACCTTTCCCCACCTCGCGTTCGATTGCTTCGCACGTCTGACGGATTTCCTCCATGATCGCCCTCGATTGCAACACTTCCGGCTTAATGCTGTAGTACTCGCGCTTGGTCACAAAAAACATAACCACCGTAAGGTCGGCCTTATCTGCCTTTAGCTTTTCATTCAAATGCCAGAGCGCTTCGAGTGTTAAATCAAAACCCTTGTTCCTGAATTCATACCGGCCTGAAGTAAAAAGATAAATCGTTTTATCCAGGTCAAACGTGTAAGACTGAAAGAAATGCCCCATCACAAACTCGTGTATTTCCTTCTTATAAAATGCATGCAGGTTCTGAAATTCATGCAGCGCTTCAAACCGTTCAATGTTCAGGCCATTCGGAACAATTACTTCGGGCTTGCGCTTTAGCAAATGCTTGCATTCACGCGCCGTAACATCACTCACCGTCGTGAAAACATCGCAGTTTTGGGCACAACCAAATTCAATGGCCTCTTCCGTGACAACACCAAATTTTTTTGCCTCCAATTCGCGATTAAAGAATGGCAAGTGCGCGTAAAATAAAGGAGAATTGATTGCCAGGTGGCGCCCCAACTGTGTGGCATGCGTGGTAAATATTGTTTTTACCGTCATTTTTTCCCGGCGAATATCCAGGATGGGCAAGCCGGCCATCCACTCATGAAAATGAGCCAGTATCGACTGGTCCTTGCCCACCAGCTTTACCAACTCATCAAAAAATAGTTTTGTCAAATATCCAAAGGCCACTACCTGGTTGATCAACGTGTTGTGCTCCGGTGTACTAACGCCATGATTTTTCCAGAGCAAATATTTGGCCACACTCAGGGCTTTGTCTTCGATAACGTTCGGATTGAGCAACACCACCCGTGGTTTTCCGGTAATTAACCATTCGGCATAATACACATCGTAGCCTCGCTTACGAAGATTGGCGGCAGCCTGACCGAAAACATCTTCAACATCATCCAGCGGTTCGAGTTCTGCTTGTATATTCTTGCCCATGTACGGGCCAATCATACAGAAAGGACCATTTACATGTTCGGCCATGGCAGGGGCCTTTGAGCGGATAACCGTATAAATTCCACCTACTTGATTGCATACTTCCCACGCCACTTCTATAAGGATCGATTTGGGAAATTCGAGAGACGGTTTGGTTCGTTGCGGCATATTGAATTCTAAAAGCTACACCAGATTTGTTATCAAATAAAACAATAAGCAGCCATGGGATTCAAATAATTGTAAGGGACTTATTGAACGAACACGCTCCTTACAGGTCAATTTGGCATAAATCATTCAAAAAATAACCATAAAACGGTCAAAATTTCCTAAAATCTTCCGCTTCCGGTATTGGTCAGTCTTTTGACAAAGTAAATCCGGAGGCACTATCTATGAACTTTGAAAAATTTACTATAAAATCTCAGGAGGCTTTACAGAAAGCGGCGGAAATAGCTTCGGGACGTCAACATCAGGCAATTGAGCCAGGCCACATCCTGAAAGCAATTCTGGAAACTGATGAAAATGTTGTTGGCTACCTGATCAAGAAATTAAATGTAAACCGCACCATCCTCGAGACGAAATTGGAAGAAACCCTCCATTCGTATCCCAAAATCTCCGGGACACAACCGTATTTGTCTCCGGCTTCAAACAGCGTATTGCAAAACGCCGAGAAAGAACTCCCTGAATTTAAGGATGCGTACATCGCTATTGAACACCTGCTGTTATCAATTCTGTCAACCAAAGACAAAGTCGCGTCTTTCATGAAAGATGCTGGCTTTGCCAAACAGGAATTAATCAAAGC
>JANXYC010000107.1 GCA_025350305.1 Cyclobacteriaceae bacterium
TAACATCGGCGTTCGGTCGATTTTTATCGACAACATGATCTTTGCTTACTTTCTGGGAATGTGTTCGTTCCTTGCCATCTCCAAAAAAGTAAAGACCGCATTTGGATTGGGTATCGCCGTTATTTTTGTGATTGGCATCACTGTACCGATCAACTGGCTTATTCAGAATTATGTATTAACAGCCGGGTCGCTCGCCTGGGTGGGTCCTGATTATGCAAATATTGATCTTGGCTTTTTGCAGTTTATCGTTTTCATTTCGGTGATCGCTGCCATTACCCAATTGACGGAGATGGCCGTTGAGAAATTTTCTCCTGCCCTGTATGGTACACTTGGAATTTTCCTTCCCTTGATCGCTGTGAATTGTTCTGTGCTGGGTGCCGCACTCTTTATGGTTGGCCGTCCTTACAATCTTGCTGAAGCAACGGTATTTGGACTTGGATCTGGCATAGGCTGGATGTTAGCAATTGTTGCGTTGGCGGGGGTGCGTGAGAAAATGAAATATTCAAATGTACCAGCCCCGCTGAGAGGATTGGGTATAACCTTTATTCTTGTGGGACTCATGTCCCTCGGTTTCCTGAGCTTCATGGGGTTCTCACTTTAAGAAAATCATTTGTGTCGGCATAAAATGAAGGCTTCCACAAAGGAGGCCTTTCTTAATTTGATTCAACATGAAAAACTTAATTGGTAAAATCGTTCGGTACTTTTTTAATGGCACGCTGTTTATCGTGCCGCTGGTAGCCACAGTGTATTTTTTTATGCAAGCGTTTCAGTGGCTTGACAGCCGGCTCGCACTCCCGTATCCGGGCGTTGGGTTTGCAATTATCCTGAGCGCTATTACCCTGTTCGGTTACCTGACCACCAACTTTGCTTTTCGCACCATGACCAATTGGTTTGATCAGGTTATGAACCGCATTCCACTGGTCAAGCTGCTGTATTCTTCTGTAAAAGATTTGCTGGCAGCCTTTGTGGGCGATAAGCGAAAATTTAATAAACCTGTTCTAGTGACGATCAATAAGGAAAATACTATTCACCGGATTGGATTCATTACCCAGTCCGACCTTTCTGAAATAGGCCTAGCGGACATGGTTGCCGTATATTTCCCGCAGTCGTATGCATTCGCAGGTGATCATTTTGTTGTCGCGAAAGAGAACATCAAACCACTCAACGTTTCGGGGTCAGTGGCAATGAAATTTATCCTTTCTGGTGGAATTTCAGGATTTAAAGAATCCTGATTTGTATCTTTCCATTATGAGAAAGTGGTATTTGTGCTGGCTCGTTTTGATTTTTGGCTGCCAAACTAATGAGGCCGATGCACCGGAAATGCTTACGGAAGAAGCACAACAGATTGGCGCTACCAGTGTTGTGATGGGAGCGGAGATAAAGGAAATCGGTCCGGTTAGACCTGTTCAATATGGTTTTTTATGGGATAAACAACAGGACCTCTCCATCATTGCTGCCGCTAATAAAGTAGTACTTGGATCGGCTGGTGAGGCCCGCAAGTTCAGTATCAAAGTAGACAATCTCAAGTCCAACACCACGTACTACTACCGGGGCTTCGCTGCGAATGGTGATTACACCAAAATCTATTATGGCAATGTCGCAACGTTTACTACTTTGCCTTGAAGAAAGTTTTCCGAACTATTTTCTTTTTGCTGATCGGCCTTTATGTGGTCATCAATTTATTCCCCTCAGCATCGGAAACATCAACCGCCCCTGCGGAGTCTGAAGTGGACGACTTTGATGAGACAGATACGATTGGTCAGGAAATAATCGTGACGCACAACCGGGTTTGGAAAGATGCCGATGCGTCCAGGCGCGCGCTGCGATTTTCTATTGGCTCATCGACAGACAATTCATCATTCCGGTATCGGGACACGGTGGAGGTAGTAGAAGATGGTACGGAGAAAACCTTTTGGCATAATTTATACTATGATTTGTATGACCACGACAGAACCTACCTCGCACCGCTTCAGGATTCACTCGTGTCATTAGCTCAAAGGAATGGTATCCAAAAACCTGAATTGGCTTACACCGCTGTAACGTTTATCCAGGATATACCTTACAATTATATTTTACCCTACGACAGCTGCTCTGTTCATTCTGACTACCCATGTGTGCCGTTGCAACGTTACGGATTGTTATCACCCATGGAATTTTTATATTCCCTGTCGGGTGATTGCGACACCCGCACGGTACTTTTATTTGCGACTAATTAATCACACCCGAACCTATAAGTTCATCCCCCTCATACCAGGCTGCAAACTGGCCCGGAGTAATACTTCGTTGAGGACGATCAAATAGGATATAAAGCCCTTCTTCCTTTTTGTGAAGGGTACACGATTCCAGCGGTTGACGGTAACGAATTCTGGCCGAATACTTCCGGCTTTCTCCTTCTTCTAATTTTAGATCACGGCGTACCCAATGCTCATCAGCAGGGGAAATGAAAAGACCCCTGCGATAAAGTCCAGGATGGTCTTCACCCATCCCCATGTAGATCAGATTTTTATCCGTATCAGTGCCAATGACAAACAAGGGTTTTTCAAAACCACCAATATTCAAGCCTCTGCGTTGCCCGATCGTATAATAATGAGCTCCGTTGTGTTCGCCCACAACTTCTCCTAGATCGGGTGTAAACAAAAATGGCTTACTAATGTTGGCCAAATCGCCTGATGAAAAACCGTTTTGGAAAACAGCCGCCTCCACAGGTACTTCAATCACTTTTCCTTTTTTTGGTTCAAGTCGTTGTTGCAGAAAATCAGGAAGATGCACTTTGCCGACAAAGCACAATCCTTGTGAGTCTTTTTTATCCGCAGTGGTCAGGCCGGCTTTTTTGGCGATGGTCCTGACTTCTGATTTAAGCAATTCGCCGATCGGAAATAAAGCTTTTGATAGTTGCCCTTGTGTGAGCTGACAAAGAAAATAGCTTTGATCCTTGTTGGGATCCTTACCAGCCAGGAGTCTATAGATTGTCTTTCCCTCTTTTACAACATCCCCTTTGCGGCAATAATGTCCGGTGGCAACAAAATCGGCTCCCAGCTTTAATGCGGTGTTCAGAAAGACATCAAATTTTATTTCGCGGTTGCAGAGTACGTCAGGGTTGGGTGTACGTCCGCGCTGATATTCTGCAAACATGTAATCGACGATGCGCTCTTTGTATTCTTTACTGAGGTCGATTGCCTGAAACGGAATGCCGAGCTGTTGTGCCACAATCATGGCGTCGTTGCTGTCGTCAAGCCAGGGGCATTCGGTGCTGAGGGTCACCGTATCATCGTGCCAGTTTTTCATGAACATGCCGATGACTTCGTAGCCCTGCTCTTTCAGCAAAAACGCCGTCACACTGGAGTCCACCCCCCCGGAAAGGCCTACCACTACCCGTTTGGCCATTGTGTTTATTTTTTGGAAGCTAAATTCTCGTTCAAAAGCTCATTCACGATTTCGTTGAAACGTTGTTTGAATTGCTCGTAGTAGACACCGGTACCTGGACCTTCAAATCCTGTGCGGATGTGTTTTACTTTTCCGTCTTTGCCAATAAAGATAGTGGTTGGAAAAGCCAGCACATGATTCAGCATCGGTAATGTTTCTGCTGCCTTCTTCTTATCGTTCACACCGGCAATTACAAAATCATAGGGAACGTCAAGTTTTGATTTCATTTTCTTCACCCGGCCGCTCGCGTATTCGAAATCATCTTTGCGTTCATAGGCAAGACCCAGGATTTCTACGCCTCGATCCTGGTTGTCCTTATACCATTGCGACAAAAATTTTGTTTCGTCCATGCAATTAGGACACCAGGTGCCGAAGATCTGGAGTATAAGCACTTTGTTCTTAAATCTATCATCAGACGACTTAATCATATTTTGATTAACATCCGGAAAGTTGAATTCAATTTTATCGTACCCTTCTTTCAAATAAGTAAGCGCTTCTGCATTTGGCATCATTGCGTTGTCATTCTTGACGCCGGTCCAGGTTTCATGGGCACTTTTGCCGGACCAATAATCTCCAATCAAATAACCTTCGTCATTCTTTACGGCACTGAAGAGAAATGCGTGATTGCCATCGAATGTGCTGAGGTATAATTTATTGTTCACCACATTTCCTTCCAGGTACCGATAGTCGCCAACGGGTGTCAGAAAAGTTCCTTCCACATGATTACCTCTCTGATTAAAAATTCCAACGGAAAGCGTGGTGTCATTCTTGTCGCCCACGAAGACTACACCATATTTTCCACTGAAATCCTTTGTAGGCTCATCACTCGTTTTTTCAAAGCGAAAATCATTGTTGAAAGAAGCAGTAAAAGGCAGTTTGAAACCCGGGTCGTAATTTTTGAAATAAAAACCATTCAACGAATTTCCATTGACCCGGGCCCGTAACTCGGCATCAAAAATATGGAGGACCATCTTTACGGAGTCACCCAGGATGCTCACTTCATCCAGGGTTAATTTCTCAGCAGCATTTTTGAGGTACACCTTATAGTTGTCTTGTTGATTTTCTACCTCAAAAGTGAAAGGAAGTTCTTGCCCTTGAAGATGGATGACCCCCCTCCAGACTCCGACTTTAAACTCGGCCGGCCCCTTGGAGCATGAAATGGCGATCGCGATAACAGCAAAAAAGGGCAGAATTCTCATGGATTACAGATTTTCAATTGAGAACGCAAAAATGCACCAAATGATTCTAATTTCGCTGTTCATCTACCAGTTCTTCAAATGAACGGGGCAATTACACCAATAACCATTTTCAATGTTTAAGGAATTAAAAGTACTTGAGTTGGCCTCTGTCCTGGCAGGCCCTAGCGTAGGGCAGTTCTTTGCCGAGCTGGGTGCTGAAGTTATTAAGATCGAAAACCTTAAAGCCGGAGGTGACGTCACACGAGGCTGGAAAATATCTGGTGAACAAGAAGGTGATCGCTCCGCCTACTTTTGTTCGTGTAACTGGGGTAAAAAGTCAGTGGCGATTGATCTGGATACCCTGCGGGGAAAAGAGATCGTTCAAAAACTGGCCGCTAAATCTGATGTTGTGATTGCCAGTTATAAGGCCGGTGACGCGGCGAAACTCGGAGTTGGATATGAACAGCTTAAGACCATCAATCCGCAACTTATCTACGGACAGATCACCGGTTACGGATCTGATAACGACCGGGTAGGGTACGACGCTGTAATTCAGGCCGAGGCCGGCTTTATGGATCTAAATGGCGAGAAGGATGGCCCTCCGACGAAAATGCCGGTCGCACTGATCGATATCCTTGCAGCACATCAATTGAAGGAGGGACTTCTACTGGCCTTGCTGAACAAGGAGCGCACACGAAAGGGAACTTTTGTGGAAGTATCTTTAATTCAAACTGCAGTAGCCTCCCTGGCTAACCAGGCCACCAACTGGCTTGTGGCAAAAAAACTTCCAACACGAAAAGGTTCAGCGCATCCCAACATTGCCCCGTATGGGGAAGCCTTCGAGACAAAAGATGGTAAACGAATTCTTCTCGCCGTGGGCAATGACAAGCAATTTAAAAATTTGTGCACCGTGCTCGATAATGGATGGGCTCAACTAGAAACGTTTGCTACCAATGAGGCACGTGTCGTGAATCGTCAGGAACTAACTGCGTTGTTGGTCGTGGCAATAAAAGAATGGAAGAGTGAGAAGTTGCTATCCAGACTGCATCACGAAAAAATCCCTGCAGGCCTTATTCAGAACGTAAAGGAAGTATTTGAAATGCCGGAAGCGAAGGACTTGTTAATTCAGTCTGAAGACTTGACTGGTGTCAGAAATTTTGTGGCCTTATCAACGGGTTGGCGTGCGAAGCAATTGGGCCCGCCACCACAATTTGGTGAGCATACTCAAGAAGTATTGTCTGGTTTAGGTTTTTGATACTTGGTAAAACTTTATATGAAAAAAGAATATTTCTTAATTATTGCAGTGTGTATAAGTGGTAATATCTTTTGCCAACAGATTACAGACCAAACGACCGATAATTTCAAAAAGTTAAGGTGGCTGGAAGGAACCTGGACGTTGACCAATGCCAAGGCAGGTCAATCAGGCCATGAACGCTGGCGAAAGACTTCTCCCGTAGAACTACGTGGGTATGGTGTAACGATGAAGGGGGCCGATACAGTATTCACGGAGAAACTCCGCATTCTCGTACGGGCAGACAATCTGTATTATTTGGCCGATGTTCCTGAAAATAAGGAGCCTGTCTATTTTAAACTTACTGAAATCGGCGATGCGGGCTTTGTTTGCGAAAATCCGGATCATGATTTCCCAAAGAAAATTACCTATAGGCTTGCGGGAGATAAACTGAAAGCCACCATTTCCGGCAACGGGAAGTCGAGCGATTACTGGTTCATTAAGAAATAGTAATCATGTTGAATGGAGAGGTCACTGCAAAAATCCGTGGTAATCTTAATAATCCGTGGGTAAAGATTCTTTCGGGAAAAAACCTAAATAGCCTTGGGGAAAAGTGGTATATTGCTGCTCTTTCTGTTGCCAAATCGCCTAAATAAACAAGTTAACTATGCTTTTTGAATCGAATCCCTATGCGTCGCTTTGGAATAAGTACCGTCCGATGATCCTGAAATTGATGATGGCTGCTGAAAAGGATCCGCAGCAGTATAAATTGTTTTCGCATGAATTTAAAGCGGTGGGTCTAAAGGAAAAGACAGGTTATTCATTTGTCCTGGAGGTTTCTCATGGAAAGGCCATCAATAAAATAAAGGGCTCGACAGTTGCCAGGGACCTGCTGGGAGTATTGCAACAATCACAAAAGGCATCCCAGCTTATGACGGAAGCAGTTTACGAATTGAAATTGGATAAGCAATTTGTATTTCATGTGACCCGCAAGGTAGAGGTGCCCGCGGCTGAAGAAGTCCCCGTTTCGGAATAATAAGCTCTGAAGCTCCATCCTAATTTCCGATGAGCACCAAAGACCCGCTGGATACGATTCCCAAATCCAACGATTATTTAAGAGTGCAACATTGTATTATTACATAACAACTGAAACTCCTGCTGTCCCTCTTCTGTAAAATAAGGCATCAGTAAATTCCAGATGTCCTGCAAAAAATCCTCCTCATTCAAAGGGTCAAGGCCGCTTATCAACCGGGCATGCATCCAGTTGTCAACCGTAATCCAAAATAACCAAGTCGATTTCTTATACTGACCTTCCTGTGCCTGTTCTTTAAATGAGCCTCTGAAAAGATTGAACTCGAACATCCAGGCGATTTGTTGCAGTTGCCAGGCAATATGCTGTTGGTGTTTTTCCTTGATGGCTGGATAAGCCCTTAATACCTCAAGCGTGTCAAGGTAAAAGAAAAGGTATTTTTTTTGAAGTTGGGAAATGCGTACCAATTGTTGGTTAATATCTTCAAACAAGTGGGCCGTTCTAAATTCATATAGAATAACTTCCTGCTCTTCCTTTAATTGGTCATACAAAGTTTCAATGATAGCGTCTTTATTCTTAAAATGATAGGCCAGGTGGCCAACGCTTATCGAAACAGCATCTGCAATATGCTGCAACCTGACGTTTACAAAGCCATTCATATTAAATAGCTTCAGCGACCGGGCAAGTATATAATTCTTGGTATGCTTCACAAAGTCAAGCTGTCAAGGGATTGTATAAAATTAATGTTTTCTCATTGATTTGGCGGACAATAATTTTGAGATTTTTAGGGAAAAGAAGGTCCGATTGAAAGAAAGTCTTACAGGAAAAGGTCGAAATCATGACACGGATGAGGTTTAGTAAATGTTTTCTAAAAAAAACAAGACCTCTTCAGGGAATTAAAATTAGCTTTCATTAAAATCACACAGATGGTAACCTCACAACCCACTTTACACGCCGATGGCTTACAAGAGGTACATGTATTCTGGCTGGCAGGCATGAGTTGTGATGGTTGTTCAATCTCCACGATCGGTGCTACGTCCCCCACCGCTGAATCATTAATGTTGGGTATTATTCCGGGGGTACCCAAAATAGTTTTGCATCATCCCGTTTTGTCCGTTGAAGCTGGTGAAGACTTTATGGCGCCCTTTCATAAGGCCGCAAAAGGAGAATTTGATAAACAGTTTGTTGTTGTATTTGAGGGCTCTGTGGCCAACGAAAGACTAAACGATAAAAATGGCGGGTATTTTTCGGGTTTTGGTACCCGGGTGGTAAACGGGGAGACTCAGCCATTTCCAACGGCTGATTTGTTAGGATTATTGGCACCCCATGCGGCTGCAGTTATTGCTATCGGAACGTGTGCCACGTGGGGTGGGATTCCGGCAGCTGCGGGCAATGTCACGGGTTCTATGGGCCTCATGGACTTCCTCGGAAAAGATTATAGAAGTACCCTTGGTCTGCCAGTAGTAAACATTCCTGGATGCGCCCCGCAGGGCGATAATTTTACAGAGACCGTGGCGGCGGTTTTACTCTATTTACAAGGAGTAGGACCTCTTCCTGAATTTGATAGCCTGGGAAGGCCGGCCTGGTTATTCACGGATACTGTACATCAAGGTTGTACCCGTGGAGGATTTTTTGAAGAAGGTATTTTTGCCAGGGAATATGGGGATAAGGAATGCCTCGTAGATGTTGGCTGCTGGGGACCTGTTGTACAATGCAACATTAATAAAAGGGGTGCTGTTAACCATGTGGGAGGCTGCATGAATGTAGGCGCTCCTTGCATCGGTTGTACCATGCCCGGTTTCCCGGATGCCTTCGCACCCTTTTATGTGAAGCCACTCGGCACCATGATTTCTTCAAATGTTTCCCGAACAACCGGATATTTTATCAGAAATCTTAGAAGATTCTCGATGCTTTATGGGAACCGGACTCCACGCTGGAATAAGAATGATGAGGTCCCTTCAGGCTGGGGACACGTAGAACCGCCCAGTACGTTGCAAAAAATAAGCCACTACTTCTATCAGAAAATACAATTTATGGATAGTTTTCAACCGGGTATCCGAAATATACCGACGAAACCTGTAAACAAAGAAAAAGATACCACGCCTGAAAATATAAATGCATGATGGGCCGTAGACAAAAAAATTATTAAAAGATGAATGACGCTGCTTATTATGATCAATTCTATATGGGACTAGCCATCTCCGGGGCGCTTGTCGTTGTTGCGGCTATTTTACTGATACTGATCTGGAGGGCGGCAAGAAGA
>JANXYC010000117.1 GCA_025350305.1 Cyclobacteriaceae bacterium
AATATTTGCCCAACAATGAGAGAAAAAACCACTCAGAACAATCAATTGAAACATTTTCCGAATGAAAATCTCAATCAAAATAAAATTTCTCTAAATCTGGACAAAATCTTTTTTTTAAATAAGAGTTTTTAGAGGTTCCCATAAGTGAGAACCTTTATTTTATCGTTGCTCTTAACACCGTTTTAAAAAGACATGCCCACGTTAGCCAACCCATATTTTGAGAAACTTCGTCAAGACTTTGATACGAATTATCAATCAACATGTCGGAAAGTGTATCGCTGTTGTCTTTGTATTTTTTGAAATACTCTGCATTAACAGATTTCTCTCCGAATTTCAACGTATAATCTATGGGGGCAATGTCTAAAAAGATAAAATAGAATTTTTTGTTTTCATGCTTTGCCACATCAAGCCCTACACGAAGTTTTTTAATTAATTGGTCATGTGGCATTTTGCCGTCAGGTAAGCTGATTTTACTGTACAACTTAGCTTCTATGAAAATCAATTTATCATCTGTTTCTATACTTGCATCCAATTCGGTGTTCTCTGCAACACTTCTTGCATAATACTTTTTACCGATATGAATTTTGATGTTCTTCTCATTCTCAAATGAGCAAGTTGTCTTACCCTCAAAAGCATCTTCCATTATCTCGTTCAATGCCTGAACCATTTTTTCTTGTGGTTGATGCCTCAGCACATCAAAACACGACCACGTGAGAGCGTCTTCGCTGTTGGAATTGAAAGCATGTTCTAATTTGTGCTTTTTCTCTTCTCCATTATCATTGGTAAGTATGGTGTTTAAAAATGTGTGTAGTGGTTTTCTGCTATCGGGTAGAACGACATGGTTGCGTATATAGGTTTTGTATATCATAATAATATTCTAATTTTTACGTTTTGACGTTTTTAAATTACTTTATTCAATGATGTTTTAAAATCGCTCAATTGCTTTGAGCCATATTTGAAATAAATGTAATGGCATTCAATAATGTCGTCCTTTCCAATACTATATTTTTTATTGGCAAACGAAGTGCCTATTAAATTGCTATCAGGCACAGGCATTGCACACGCAACTCGGATAGTAAGTTTTTTTGGGACAGGTTCTTTGAAACCAAATATTTTATACCATCTATTCCCACACTTTGAACGCAAGAGTTCTCGAATGAAAACTGCATATTGAGTTGCTTGTTCTAATGCGGCTCTTGGAGGTTCTGCCTTTTTGTTTTCATCTTTAACCTCAATTATTGTTAAATACGTATTCTTCCCACGACCAGTCCTTGCTAAAATATCAATTCCACCACCACTATCTCTACTATATTTTGGAGAGGCTTTATGATTACTTGCGCTAATCGGTGTTGGCATCCCATATCTCATTCCACCAATTTTTATAGGCTGTATTTTTTTTATTTGTTTGTCTTTTCCACTTCGTTTAGAAAATTCAGTTAAAAGTAAATGTTCAACATTATGCTCTTCGTTACTTTTTTCATCGTTATTCCGGTTCGGGCCATTTTTGAAAAACCTCCTAAACTCTTTTGCTTCTTCGCTGTTCCATTTTACATCATCCAGCTCGATGCTACATTTAAAATGTTTCTCGTTATTTTTAACTTTATTTTTCGTTGATATAGTAACTTTATCTTTCGTTGATGTAATGGTTGCGATACTTTGACCACAATAACGAACATCAACTATCAACGATTTTGTTGCTTTTTTAACATTTGACGTTGAGATATAATATTGCAGAGGTGGATATTCGCGAAATGTTCGTTTTAGTTTCTCTGGGAATTCATTTACATACTTTTCGTAACGGTTTTCCCATTCTACATTGTCTTTTAAAACCTGTTGGGTCTTTTTAATAATTTCTTCCATTTGCTATTTTTTGTTTTCTAAATCTCGAAAAATATCGGCTTATTCACAAGCTCATTAATTCTGTTCATTAATGAAGCATTTAAAAAAATCGTATCATTAGACTTTTCAACACCGTAAGCGTTGTGTATGTGACCGAATAAATGATATGTTGGTTTTACTTTAAGGACAGCCTGAAGCAAATCGGTGCTACCGTGATTGACGTTATTGTCAAGATCCAAAATACCATATGGCGGACTATGAGAAATCAACACACCTGTGTTTTCGGGGATTTGTTTCATTAGTTGCTCTATACGTTCGTAGTCTGGTATAAAGAGTGGAACTCCCCAAAATTTCACGCCTTCAATCTCAATTCCCGAATAGCATAGGTAATGGCAGTTGCCTGGCAAGTCTTGATTGGTCTTAGAAAAATGGGTTGCAGCCTCGCTCTTAACATGAAGTGGAAAGGCCACACAGTGGTGGCCTGGATTCTGAGTGCTGGTGATTCAAGCAAGCTTCGCCTGACTTCCCTGCTCCACTGGTAAGCTGACGATAAAGTCAGAGCCGGCTCCTGGTTTGGTTTTTACGGAGATGTATCCGTGATGCTTTTCAATTATCTTTTTGCAAATCGCAAGACCTATTCCAGAGCCCTCATAATCGTCTTTGGAATGTAATTTTTCCAATAGCCTATACCATTGTCCTTGACATGAATGTGATAGAATTTTCCGGGAAGACCTTCCGCACCGGAAAAACCATCAAGTTCATCGGTACTCCTGATATCGATGTGAGGGTTTATACCCTTCTGCGTGAACTTAAGTGCATTGCTGATAAGATTCTGAAAGACTTGTCGCATTTGCCCCCTGATCACAGGAATAGCAGGCAAATCATCTACGAAGATTGCTGCTTTCTTTTCTTCGACCGTCATTTCCAGGTCCTCCAGCAATTCGTGGATCAGTACTTTAAGATCGGTCGACTCGAAATTATTATTAGCAGCCAGTATCCAGCTACCAGAATCTAGAACGTCAAACTCACCGTCACCTCTTCTCCACCCCTCTTCACTTTCACCGGCACAGTCTGTCCTTTTTCAAATTTTCCCAATGCTTCCATGTACGCCTGTATGTCTTTGATTGGATATTCGCCGATCTGGATGATCAGGTCGCCGGTGAGGATGCCGGCTTTAGAAGCAGGCTTGCCTTCGCTTACGCCATCTACTTTCAATCCGGCTTCGCCGGACGTGTAGCTCGGCATCACCCCTAACGTGACTTTGAAAGCACGGGCAGAACCCATCGATTTATTTTTTGTGGTGAGAAAGGTAAGCTTTGGTTCGTCGTCAACGGCTTCGATCAGTTTTATGATGATGTTTAAAACTTTCACTTCTCCATCGTAATTAATTTTCCCCCAATCATCGGTAGGTTTGTGATAATCACTGTGCGAACCCGTGAAGAAATGCAGTACCGGAATATTTTTCAGGTAAAATGAAGTGTGGTCGGAGGGACCCATTCCCGAAGAGTCGGTTTTGATCGGTACTTCGGGGGTACTGAGTTTTTTTAACGCAGACTCCCATACAGCAGCGGTGCCCGACCCACTCACTTGCAACCCATTTTTTTCATCGAGCCTCCCGATCATGTCCATGTTGATCATAAAGTCTGCTTTAGTCAGGTCCATGCTGGCGTTCTCTGTAAAATATTTTGAACCATAGAGACCTAACTCTTCCCCGGAAAAGCAGATGAAAAGGATATTGTTTTTTTCTTTGACTTTGTTGGTTTGAAAATAACGGGCAAGTTCGATCACGCCGGCTGTTCCCGAAGCATTATCATCCGCCCCGTTGTGGATTTTTCCTTTTGGATTGGCATCCAGCGAACCACTTTCCTGGCCCAGTCCTAAGTGATCGTAATGGGCGCCAATAATAATAGTGTTGGCTGCCTGGTTGTCGAGGTACCCGGCAACGTTGTAGGCAGTGCCCTCAGATCCGGTTCCGTGCACACCCGACTTAAACGAGAATTTCTGCGTAAATAATTTGTTGTTCCCTTTTGGCTCGAGACCTATCTGTCTGAATTGGTTTTGTATATAGGTGAGCGCCAATTTCTCTCCCGCTGTTCCGGTGCCACGGCCCTCCAGCGAATCACTTGAAAGAACCTTTATATGTTCCTGGATTTTCTTTACATCAATTTGTTGGGCAGAGCAGCACACGGTTGAAAAACCAAGCGCTGATATGAAAAGGAGGGAACAGAGTTTCATTGGGATCATTTGAATTTGATCTGCAAAGTAAGATTGATTTTGAATAGAAATCGTTCAAAGCGGTTTTTTTGCTCCAGGAACGGGAATACCCTATTTTTGATTAAACAGAAAAGTGTCATGACTGCTCCCAAACTCGTACTTCTCACTGATTTTTCACCGTTGTCAATAGTGGCAATGAAATTTGCACTGAAGATGGCTGCTCCCCTCGGAGCTGAATTTACCATACTTAATATTGTGCGAATCGATGGAATGCCGAAAGCGAATTTACGGTTGAAGCAGATTGAGAAATCATTGGCAAAAATTGCCGAGGAAGAAGGAGCGCTATTAGTCCAGGAGTTGCGCAATGAAGTAAAGGGAAGCTATAAACTGCAATTCAAGGCCATCCGTTCACACACAGTGACAGAAATGGTGAAGCGGTTTATCGATAAGAATCCAACGAATATGATTGTCATGGGCTCGCGGGGTGCATCTGCGTTGAAAAAGGCCAGGTTGGGCGGCACAGCCGTTTCAGTTATTGATGAATGCGATGTGCCGGTCCTCACAATCCCCGCTTTAGCTCAGTATAAAAATCTGCAGCATATCGTATATGCTTCTGATTTAAAAAATGTACAGAAGGAACTGGACATTATCCTTGAGTTTGCAAAAATATACGGTTCACATGTCCACATGATCCACGTGGTGCCTGCCATAGATAAGAAGGTGGAGGCATCTAAGAATTCTGTAGAAGAAATTATCAGGAAGGTGAACTATGCGAAACTTGATTTCAAATTGATTCTCGATGAGGATATCCCGGCGGCAATCGACACGTACATTCAGGAAACCAAAGCCGATCTTCTCACTACGTTCACGCACCACCTAAGCCTCATCGAAAAGTTATTTGCAAAAAGTGTAACGCGAACGCTGGCGTATCTTGGAACAATTCCTTTGTTGGCAATCAAACGGAAATAACGGTTATACTTTTTTCCTCACCATAAAGTACCGATAGATCGTTAATCCGATAATCACCAGGCAACACAATTCCACAAAAACTTTCTCCGCATCAAACCAGTCGATCGGCCGGTCTTCGAGTTTTGGATCAGTCATGATGCTGTGAAGAATCAAGGGTACCGCAGCAAAGTACGAGAGGTAATGCAATGTCCGCCACACCGGAAGGCGCATGCCCTCCTTGAAGTAAGAGCTAATAACAACAACACCGATCAGGTAGAAGGCAACAGATCCAAACGTGTTGGCCAGCGGCTGGTGCCGGGTCCATGCCGGCAGAAGCAAGTCCGTCCAGGTAAAACTTGACTTCGGATCCAGCGGTATTAAAACGATATGAAGGAGAATTGTGATCGCGGCGGTGTAGCCGGTGAATTTGTGCAACTGAAGGAAACTTAGGTTGAACGGCAATTTGTACGCTGCATTTGTCCAGATACAAATCCCCACCAAAAAATTGGCGGCAAGTGCCCCGAGTGCAATCATGCCAATGATCCCTGAGATTTCTATTGTTTCCACGGCCTCATTCAGAATTTGAAATTTTTGAAGTTTAAAGTTAGAATTTCAGAAAACTGTGTGCATACCGTTTAAAGAAAATTCTGATGTTATGAATTTTTGGACGCGTCCTCTTTTCTACTCCAATACAAATAAAACGGGACCCCTGTGAGCATGAGGCCGAGCCCAAGCAACGCTTCACGTGGACGCGCCATAAGCGTGGTGGCTATAAGTGCCAGGCAGAAAAGAATAAACACTGCGGGGACGATGGGATAGCCCCAGGCTTTGTAAGGTCGGGGAGCATCCGGCATTTTGTACCGGAGTATAAACACACCCAGGGCGGTGGCGCCATAAAAAATAAATGAAGCAAAGACCAGCATGTCGGTGAGTTGGTCAAAACTTCCGGAGAGTACCAGCACACTGGTCCATACGGCCTGGATCATTAACGCCTTCGAGGGCGTATGGTATGTGGGATGGATGAACGATGCCCACCGAAAGAACATTCCTTCGCGGGCCATGGAATAATACAAACGGGGAGGCATCAGCGCGGTCGTATTGGCGGCACCGAACGTGGTAAGGAGTATTAGCAAGGAAATAAATAACGCACCGGGACTGCCGAGAAAATGTTTCACCACCTCCACAGCGGCAATAGAATTTTGAGATTTGCTCACCGCGACCATTTCGTCTATGGGGAGGACGTACAAATAGGTGAAGTTGATGCTTACATACACCACGATTACAAACAATACACCAAATACCAGGGCGAGTGGCAGGTTGCGGTTGGGATTTTTTATCTCGCCGCCGAGGTAGCCGGTAGAGCTCCATCCTTCATAAGCCCAAAATGCTGCTAGCATGGCTGCAAACATTCCTTTTATAAGACCTTGATCATACCAGGGCCTGTCCACGAATCCAACAGCGTTGGTTGTAAGATTCTGATAGCTTCCTCCCCCGATCGTCAAGCCCAGGAGAATAATGAGGCCGATATTTGCAGTAACTAAAATTAATATCCCCCGACTCAAACCTTCACCTCCTTTGAGTCCCCGGTAGTTGACATAACTCAGTGCTGCAATCAATACGATGGTCAGTGCCTTTACGCCAAAATTGTTAAAAGGAGTGAAGATGCCGAATAGTGAGATCTCCGACATGGAGGCCGGGAGCTGCGGCAGTGGCAAGAGCGTGTTGAATGATTGAGCAAAAACATAAGAGATCGAAGCCAGCGATGCTGACCGTACCACTGCAAACGATGTCCATCCATACAGGAATGCGAAGAACCGGTTGTAAATCTTGCGGTAATACACATATTCACCGCCCGAGTCCACCAACATACTGGCGATCTCCGCATTGCTCAATGCACCGCACAAAGAAATGAGCCCTGCAAATATCCAGCACAACAGCACCAGACTTGGAGATAGCAATTCGTCGGACATGGGTGCAACCTTCTTGTACATACCCGAACCGATTACCGAACTCACGGTGAGTATGAAGGCTGAAAAAAGTCCCAGTGATCGGATAAGTTGGCCCTGGGGTTGGTTCGTCATGCTGGCGGATTTCTAAAAAAGATTACTAAACATAGAGTAAAAATATTCGGCAACAAAAAAAGTGGTTTCTGGAGGCAACCTTTGACAAAATTGGAGCTTCTGAGACCAACGCACCGCTATACTTTCCGTTGCGACCTATTAAATCTTGTTATCTAATCCTTTTTGGATTTTCTCTTTTTTAGTTGAGCGATATCCTCAAGGTCTTTCGCTCGTCTTGACATTATTTTGTTTTGTATTAGTTCATCGTAGCCAATGACTTTAACGATGGCAGCATTAATTGTAAAACTGAAGGCGCGAAAATTGCGATGGGCTTAAGCTTGTAACAATTCGATTTTCAAAACTCCGCGTTCCCCGGAAATCGCGGGAAAGGAATCACATCGCGAATATTAGTCATCCCTGTAACAAACAGCATCAACCGCTCGAAGCCCAGACCGAAACCGCTGTGTGGGGCAGAACCAAACTTGCGCAGCTCGAGGTACCACCAAAGTTCTTTTTCCGGGAGTTTTAATTCACGGATGCGGTTCAACAAACGATCATAGCGCTCTTCCCGCTGCGAGCCCCCGATGATCTCGCCAATGCCCGGGAACAGAACATCCATCGCGGCCACTGTTTTGCTGTCTTCATTTTGGCGCATGTAAAAAGCCTTGATCCCAATAGGATAATTGTACAGAATCACGGGCTTCTTAAAATGTTTTTCCACAAGAAACCGTTCGTGCTCGCTTTGTAAGTCGACACCCCATTGCTCGATGAGGTATTGAAACTTTTTCTTCTTGTTTGGATTGGAATTCTTCAGAATGTCAATGGCCTCGGTATACGTCAGTTTTTGAAACTCATTTTCAACCACAAACTTCAACCGGTCAATAAGACCCAATTCACTGCGTTGCTCCTGGGGTTTGGACGCTTCCTCTTCTGCAGCGCGCTTGTCCAGAAACTCCAGATCATCTTTGCAGTTTTCCAACGCGTACTTCATCAGATACTGCAGGAAATCCTGGGACAACTGCATGTTGTCGTTAATATCATAGAATGCCATCTCGGGTTCGATCATCCAAAACTCCGCCAGGTGGCGTGTCGTGTTGGAGTTTTCAGCACGGAATGTTGGGCCAAAGGTGTATGTCTCGGTGAGCGCTAGTGCGTATGTTTCTATCTCCAGTTGGCCCGATACCGTAAGATTTGTCTCACGACCGAAAAAATCTTCTTTGTAATTGACACGCCCTTGTTCATCACGCGGTGGTTTGTTTGGATCAAGAGTTGTCACCCGAAACATAGCGCCCGCCCCCTCAGCATCCGAACCGGTAATGATCGGTGTGTGGATGTACAGGAATCCGTGATCGTTGAAAAATTTATGTACCGCAAAGGCCATTGCGTGACGTACCCGCATCACCGCGCCAAAAGTATTTGTACGCGAACGTAAGTGGGCGATTTCCCTGAGAAATTCGAGTGAGTGCCGCTTTGGCTGGAGCGGAAATTTCTCCGGATCGCAGTCGCCTAAAATTTCCAACGATCGTACTTTAACTTCCACTGCTTGCCCTTTGGCAGGAGAGAGGATGAGTTCTCCGCTAACGGAAATACAAGCTCCCGTAGTGATCCGCTTGATAGTATCTTCTGGCAATGAGTTTAATTCAACAACAGCCTGTAGGTTATGGATCGTAGAACCGTCGTTCAGGGCAATAAATTGATTATTGCGAAAAGTCCGGACCCAGCCCTGGACGAGTACCGTTTGCCCGGCAGGTTGGGTTGAAAGAAGTTCTTTGATCTTCGTGCGCTTCATAACAAGTAAATTGGGTTGCAAAAAACGCGATTTTGGGTTGTATTGCAAAGTTCATTTATTATATAATCATTCTAGTCAGGGGTAAGGCAAGGTTTTTTGAGATGCCCATAAATTAAATAAGGATTAAGAACATCTTGCAATTTTGGTGCAATGGGGAGTCTATTATATCCAGAATCATTCTCTGAACTCTTTTATCTCCATCTTCGATGTGGTAGTTTTGAAGGTTCAGACCCACTAAAGTGCAACGCCTAGGACTTAGTCAGAATCTTCAGCAAAAGCTATCGCCCCAGCAGATACAATTTATCAAGTTGCTGCAGGTGCCGACGGCCGAGCTTGAAAATCGGATCGAGGAGGAGATGGAGATAAACCCTGCCTTGGAGGAGGGCCCCACTGAAGAGACGGAGGGCAATGAGGACGACAATACAGCAGAAGAAACCGAACCGCCGGAAACGACCGAGCCTGAAAATGAGGTCGACATCAAAGACTATCTGGGAGACGAGGACTATGGCAGCTATAAATCACAGAACGAAGGAGATGAAGATGAGCATGAACTCCCCATTCCTACTTCGTCCTCCCTGCACGAGAACCTTACCACCCAACTTGGATTTTTGGGTTTGGATGAACGGAAATATGCCATCGGCAAACAGCTTGTCGGCAGCATTGAAAGCGATGGATACATTCGCCGCGACCTGGAAGCCATTGTGAATGATCTCGCCTTTTCCCAAAATATTGAAACACCTTTGGAAGAGGTAGAACAAATCCTCAAAAAGATCCAGGGCTTTGACCCACCCGGCATCGCTGCCCGCAACTTGCAGGAATGTCTGCTGCTGCAACTCGACCGCATGGATGACGGCCAGCACGTAGATGTGATCGTGGCCAAGCGGATCATCCATGAGTGCTATGAGGAGTTTACCAAAAAACATTTTGCTAAAATCCTGAAGAAATTAGACCTGGATGATGAGGAATATATTAAGGATGCAATCGATCTTATTATAAAATTAAATCCAAAACCAGGAGGAGAAATTACATCCGGTATGGTGAAGAACCATTATATGATCCCGGATTTCATCCTTACCAATAATAATAGTAAACTGGACTTATCCCTCAACTCGCGCAACGCGCCGGAGCTTCGCATCAGTCGCTCCTACACGGAGATGTTCAAAGCGTATGATAAGAGCGATAAAAAGGATAAAAAACTGAAAGAGGCCGTCAGCTTTGTAAAGCAAAAACTAGACTCAGCCAAATGGTTTATTGATGCAATCAAGCAGCGACAGCACACGTTGATGAGGACCATGCAGGCGATCATTGATTTTCAATACGATTATTTCCTGGAAGGGGATGAAACCAAATTGCGTCCCATGATTTTGAAAGATATTGCCGAGCGGATCAATATGGACATTTCCACCGTGAGCCGGGTAGCCAGCAGTAAGAGCATTCAGACTGATTTTGGCATTTTTCCGCTGAAGTACTTTTTCTCAGAAGGCATCTCAACGGATTCTGGCGAGGAAGTGAGCAGCCGCGAAGTGAAACAGATAATAAAGGAATTAATTGAGGGGGAGGACAAGAACAAACCGTATTCGGATGAGAAGATCGAAGAAATCCTCAATCAGAAAGGATATAATATTGCGCGACGCACCGTTGCCAAGTATCGTGAGCAGTTGAACATACCGGTCGCCCGTTTGAGAAAAGAAATGTAAGATGAAAGGCCCCTGGTAAAAAAATGAAGACGGCAGCGAAAATTATTTCCTATGTTTTCCATCCGTTGCTGTTCGCCACCTACCTGGTGCTGGTGGTGGGCTGGTTCATGCCACGGTTCTTGCTGCTTCCTCCCACAGCCATCCTCACCTTTGCTGCGTTGGTTTTTGTCATGACGTTTGTGCTGCCGGTCGCCAATCTCCTTATGTTTAAAGCCTTTGGTACCTTATCGTCCCTCCAAATGGAGACACGTCAAGAGCGATTGATTCCATTTACCCTTATCACAATTATATACGCTGTGGTAGCCACTATGTTTTTTTACAAGGTTAGTGGAAATGTAAATTTTAACAAGGTCATGTTCATCGTGGCATCGCTGGTGTTTGTAGCGACGGTGGCAACTTTTTTTCTGAAGATCAGCGTTCACAGTCTGGCGATGTGTGGGGCGCTGGGTATTATGATTCCTCTTAACAAAGCGATGGATGATGGCGCACTGCTTTGGCCTACCCTGGTGCTACTGACCCTTGCGGGGCTGGTGATGTCATCCCGATTGTATTTAAATGCTCACACGCCCCGGGAGGTATTGTTCGGGGCGGTGATCGGGTTTGCGGGCGGCTTTTTTGGTATGCTCCTTCTTTTCTAATTAAACCTATTGCGTATGGCTTTTCAATTTCTAAAGTATGATGTGCAACAAGGTGTTGCCACCATCACCCTCAACAGGCCGGAAGTGTACAATGCGCTGAATGATGAGATCACGTTCGAGCTGCAGGAAGCCCTGAAGACGGCCGCAAAGGAAGACACCGTTCGGGTGATCATTCTGACGGGAGAAGGGAAGGCGTTTTGTTCCGGACAGGATTTGAAGGCGGAACCGGTTGGCAAGAAGCGTTCATTTTTGGATTCACTTCACAAGCGTTATAACCCCATCATCCGGGCCATGCGTAACTTACCTAAACCAATTCTTTGTCGTCTCAATGGTGTGGCGGCCGGAGCTGGCTGCTCATTGGCGTTAGCTTGTGACATGATCATCGCATCGGAAGAGGCTACACTGATCGAAGTGTTTATCAACATTGGTCTTGTTCCGGATTCGGGCTCGTCCTACTTCCTGCCACGGGCCGTTGGTTACGCAAAGGCTTTTGAACTTTGCGCCATGGGAAGTAAAGTAAAAGCTGCCGAAGCCCTGACGCTGGGATTGGTTAATAAGGTGGTCCCCGCTGCCCAGCTGGACACGGCCGTAAGCGAATGCGCCAATTATTTTGCGAAAGCGCCAACGAAGTCAATAGGAATTATTAAGAAGATGCTGAACAAATCAGCAACCTCAACATTGGATGACATGCTTGATTACGAAGCATACTGCCAGGAGACGGCCGGAGCCACCCACGACCACCAGGAGGGAGTGAAGGCTTTTTTGGAAAAAAGAAAACCGGAGTTTTTGGGGAAATAATAATCGTACTTGTTCCTGAACCACATACATAGGATGAAAACTATGTGTTCTATGTTTCCAGGTGGTTAAATTGTGTTGTTATTAATCCACAATGACAAGATGCAGGATTAGAATCCGTTGATCGAGATTCCGATCGTGACTGAATTCATCGAAGTATTTACAGGTCCCTTGTCCGTTTGGAACATCGGAGACAAATTGTAGTAACTGAACAGACTGAAGCCGCCAATGCCGATGCGACCATAGACACCGTAGCGGATGGAGTTCATCCCATGAAACTGTTTGTCTTTAGTGCTCTTGTTTTCGCCGTTTTCACGGTAATCAATTTTCATGAACGAATCATAGAGCACCCCGACTCTGACACCTAAACAAGCATTGAAACTTCTGGCGATATCTTCCGGGGTTGTATCGTAGCGGATTTCGAGTGGAGCTTCGATGTAATTATTGACAAGCTGTGTTCGATCGATTGTTCCTGGTAAGACCTTTGTGGCAGGCATCAACGGATAGGAGCCATCGGCATCAGGCGTAGGAGAGAGGGTATAATTGTTTATGAATCTCCAGCGTTCGAGGCTCAGGCCGATGCCCGGGTTGAAGCTAAACTTGGTTTTAAAGATCCGGATGGGATATTGATAATAGACATTGATGGTACGGGAACCCCATAATCCTTTCTTAAAATCGGGAGGGACGACACCGTTTTTGAGATTCACGCCCAGTTCTACGATGACAGAACCTGGGATGTCCGGGCGGGAGGTCTTTTTCTTTTCTTGTTCTTGCGAATATCCGGCAATACCCGTTAAAATGAGTCCCAGCAACACGACCGATCGAAACGCCATACTTTCTAAAATTTAAAGCCCCAAAAATAGGCTTTTTGAACGAGGGGCAAAATTGCCCTTTTTGCGGAGAAGATTTATATTTTAAATTTGCGGACTTATTTTTGAGGGAAACCTCCATTCCGGGCCTGTAGCTTAACTGAATAAAGCATCTGACTACGGATCAGAAGATTCGGGGTTTGAATCCCTGCAGGCTCACAAAGAAAATCCCAATCCCGGTTGGGATTTTTAATGTCTGATTGTTTAGGAGACGTAGGGATGACAAGATTTTCCACCTTGATAAATGGGAAGTACACGCAACTCTGTTGCGCTTATTCCATGAATTTGGGTGTACAAGCGCAACGGAGTTGCGGGATCTGTAATGTTATATGCCATTATAAAAGACACGCAAACAGACGACAATGAAAAAATTAAAAGGTAAAGATGTGTTTACAGCAGACACAATAAAAAAACTTGAAGAGTTAATTAAACTCCGTATCAAAACGCCATCATCTGGACAAAAATCCGTTCGACAAAAAATGCGAAACCTTGGCTTATATGGTCAAGACGACTGGGGCATAACGGATATGCAAGTTTCTGACCTAAATTCTCTAATTAAAAGTGGACGAATTAAAGTTATTGGCGGAAACTATACGCCAACTGCTTCATCAACGACAACAGTTGCAAAACCTATTCCGACCGAAAAATCCCAAACTATAAAATCTTCAACGACAAGTTCAACCAACATTGACAAAATCCTTGAAAGTTTTAAATCGAATTGTTTTGACCCTAAACTTGACGAGGAAAGTAAAATTTATGATAGTCCTGGCAATTATATTTTGTGTTTACGCAAAAACGCAAAACTTCCGACCGTTTCAATATCATCGACCTTAACAAAATTCGAGGGACTAAATGTAATTTACACAGGAATTGCTGGTGGTAGTCTAAGGACACGGGATTTTAGACAACATTTCAAAGGCAACAATGCAGGACGTTCAACTTTAAGAAAAAGTTTAGGTGTTTTATTTGGCTATAAACTTATACCAAGGGACAAAGATCCAAACACCGGCAAGACCAAATTTAATCTCAAAGACGAACAAGAATTGACGGAATGGATGCTTGAAAATCTTTTTATGTTTTTCTTGCCGACAACAGACTTTAACAGCATTGAACTTAAACTAATAAACCAGTTTAATCCACCTTTAAATTTAAAAGACAACCATAACAACATTAACGCTGACTTTAGACGACTAGTATCAAGTTTAAGGGCTAAGAAAAGCTAATGACAGAAACATGGCGGACGAAAATAACGGCATATAACAGCACCCACAAGAAATTGGCGGTTCAGTGGTTAAATGGAGCTTTGTGCTTCGTATCAAGTTTAGTGGTGGCAGACAGTTTTCGTCTCCGAAATTGCCAACTTTTTGTAGCTGCAAACCGTTATGCTCAATTCCCTCCATTTCCGGGACGAAATTAATTTTCGAAAGCTAACGGAAGCACTGTATCTTGAGTGTGCTCTATGAAAGGCCGATATGGCGCTAAGCCCCGCGACAGTTTGGAATTTTGAGAACGAATGGGTAGCATTAACAACTGAATGCAGTAACAAAGCGATGCCGATTGACTTTAGAAACTGGAAGTCTTCCCCGTCCATATGGGAAGTACGCGCAACTCTGTTGCGTTTATTCCATGAATTTGGTTGTATAAGCGCATCGGAGTTGCGGGATCTTTAATGTTAGCAACAATGCCCTTTCCCCACCGCACTGCAACCGGGAGAGATTCTCGCCCACCGCTTTTGGCACT
>JANXYC010000121.1 GCA_025350305.1 Cyclobacteriaceae bacterium
TAATCATAAAAATTATCCAGCTTGTTAAGCTCTTGAAGGGCATCATAGCGTTGCTCCGCCAGTGCTAAAAATTCCTCCTTTTTCATTTGATTTTTGGTTTATGCCTAAATTTACAAAAACGCGACAATTTGAGATGCACCCCTATTTGTATGTTATTTTGTTTATGAAGAAAACCCGGCGAGCGCGTCCGGACTCGTGCTTCAATCGTTGTACGCCATAAGCAAAAAAATAGTCATCGTACCAATAATCCAACTGTTCATTTTCAAGGCCCTGGATATCTTCTGTTTCATTGTTGAAATTCGTTTTCACAGGATCCTGGGTTTTTCCTTCCAAAACTTCTGCATCGTGGATGATCTTTGCACGAAGGGTATTTTGAAACAGGTACATCAATACAATTCTGTCCTTTTCGGGTTTTATTTTGACAAATTGTTCCAATTGCATTGTTTTCACATCATTGATTTCAAAGCTATTGTCCCAGCGCACCTTTCCGTTGTTGTCGAAACCAATAACCACGGCGTGTGTGTATTGATACCCATCGAATATCACATCGTTACGCAACCGGGGATTAAAATAGGATCCAGGCATTGCCACCGAAGTTGGATTATAACGATAACCGGAAAACATTTGGGTAGGATAAATGTAATGGGGGTAAAAAGCCTCCCCCGTCATGATAAATTGGTTTTGATAGGGAATAATATCATGAATGATGAACCGGTAGTTGAACTTCACTTTTTTACCCCGGATGGTTTTGCGCTCGATCCTGTCCTTGATGCGCTTTTGCCGCCGTGCTTTCATGTAGCTGAAAAAATTTTGAAGCTGGGCAAAATTGTAATAAACAATGGCATATTCGCCGACGGGATTGATACCAGCGACAAAGATTCCCCTCGAATAATCGGAGAACCTTCCGTAGACTCCTGCCACGATTTGTTCCCCGTTGGGCAACTTCACCGAGCGTCCAAAGATCAGGTTTTTCCCCTCTTCGGGTTTGAGTATAGTAGTTTTTATTAAGTCTCCAAGTGAATCATAATTCCGGATCCAAAGTGATCTTCTTTTCTCATAATTTTTTGCACTGACAATTATGTCCACACTTCCGTCTGGATAGGATTTGAGCTGGTCAAGTTCGCCTGGTTCATTGAAGAACCCCGGAAGAACTTTTGACCGTTGTTGCTTAAAATTATAATACAGGATGATGGGTCGGTAATTAAAGTACCCTCCGATCAAGGCACCCTGTTTGGTGATGAGAAATTCGGTTGGATTGAAAGGGATAAGATTTTTTATGGTGTAAAGTACATAGGCACCATTTCTGTGGTTTACGCCCACGATCTGAAAGTCGCCCCCAATAAAACTCCGGTCCCTGAAAAGTAGAAAGAATAATTCGTCGGTGTGCTGAACCCGGAGAAGGCCAACATTTTTGCCGAGGGTGATATACCCCTTCCAGGTTTCCTTCAGTGCAGTATCGATTTTTATCAGTTCAAGTTGATCATCCTTTTTCCCTGCAAGGCGCCTGTAAAGAATAAGCCCGTTATTGCCGAGACTGGCGGCTTTTAATTTCTCTGTTTCCCCACTTTCCATGGCTAGCTCCAATCTACCGGATTGGACGATTTGAGCGGGGAGTAAATCCACGCCCACCATGAGGAAAAAAAGAATTGCCGAAATTCTCTTACTCCATGCTAAATCGATTGACATAAAAAACATGGCGTGTTTGATCTCCCTCCCGGGTAGTATCTTTTATTGTTTGATAACCCCACACGTAAAAATTATGACCGTACCAAAAGCGAACCTGACTTTCAAATTCATTCTCATTTTTCAGTACATCATTTTCCTTTTGCAGCTTAACCTTCGTCTGTTTAATCGAAGGCTTCTCGTCCGGGTCGCCGGATTCTTTCTGGTAGAAAATGTCTTCTTCTTTTTTATACACGATACAAATGCTGTCGCGCAGGATGACAAAGTCGCCCACCTGTTCAAGGCTTGATTGCTTGATTTCATTCAACTTCAAGGTGACGTCTTTTCCCGGTTTACCATGAAGGTCAAGTTCCGTGACCATGGTTTGTACCATTCGTACATCTGTATTCCGCACCGTACTATACCCGTACGGATAGTTGTTGAAATAACGGGTCGAAAACGGACTCATGCCATACGGATAGTAACCGTAAGCATTCGGGTTGTAATAATTACCTCCATACGAATATGGATTGACACTGTTGGAGGGATAATATAGTTCGGACAACAGATAAAATCCTTTCGGTCGTTCTTCGATGCGAAAAGGCACTACATAGGCTTTGTAATCCGGCTGACGTCCAAGCGTTTTTTGTTTTCGGGTTTTGGCTTTGATTTTATCCGCTCTGCGGGGCGACAGGTAATCCAAAAAATGGTTAAGCGAGCTAAAATCGGTGTACGTGACTAATTGCTCATTAAACGGATCCACTACTACCGAATAATAACCGAGCGCCTGCTTTCCGTTTGGATCACCATAGGTGCCGGCAATAATCATTTCGTCGCTCTCGAGTGTACTGGTGAGTCCAGTGAGAATGGAAAATTGACCATCAATGTTGATAACATCATCCATCAATAAATTGCCATCCTGATCATATGTCCGCACGGCAAGTCTTTTCTTTTCTTTTCCTTTCCGTTCTGCCAGCAGCACATTGAAACTTTGGTTTTGATTGGTGCGAACATCCAGCAATGAAATATCACGTATGAAGAGCCCGGGAAGCACTTTCGTATGATTGCTGGATTGACTATACAGCAATACTGCAGGTTCATTACTTACATTACCTCCGAATATGGCACTGCTGCCGGCCATCGTAAAATGAGTCATCTTGAAATTCACCTCAAATTTTATTTCGTTCGTTTGAATCTCTTTTTCATAAAAGAGAACAGTCAGCAATCTGAAATTGTAATAGTCAGACTCCCCTTCCCGGAAAAGCAGATATAAATGCCGGAGATTGTATTCATACCCCACAAGGATCAGGCGACTTTCCAATTCCAATTCTGTTGACCACACTTTTGTTAGAACGGTATCAACAATCTCTAGTTGCCACTTCTTTTTGCCTTCTGCAAACTTGTGCATGTCACGGATTAATGCCAATCCTTCTTTTTTCAAGGAGATAACCGTAAAACCTTCTTCGGAATTCTTTACTACCTGCTCAAAACGGTAAGGCTGGTGAAGTTGTGAAAAGGCATCCTGTGCGATCGTGATCAATAACAATAAAACCCAGGAAGGAATAAGTCTGATTTGATTCAAGGCTTAGTGCTTAACTCAAGGATTCGTTCGTATTCTTCCTTTGAAACAGGTTGTACCGAAAGTCGTGCGGCCCGTACCAAAACCATTTTTTGTAAGGATTTGTCCTGCTTGACGCGCGCCAATGTAACGGGTTTTTTCAAGGGTCTATCAGGGGCCAGATCAACGGCCACCCAAGCCGGGTCTTTTGCTTCAGGGTACGCTTCTTTTGTTACCGTAGAAATTCCGACCACTGCCTTTTCGTCACCGGTGTGATAGATGAAAGCAAGGTCGCCTTTTTTCATTTCCTTTAGATTTTTGCGGGCTTGAAAGTTACGCACTCCGTCCCAGACGGCTTTTTTGTCGCGTACCAGATCCTCCCATGAAAATGTTCCGGGTTCAGTTTTCAACAGCCAGTAGCTCATAGACAGGAATTTATGCATCTAAAATAGTAAATAGATGGATTAAAAAATGGCCTGAGAGCCTACCCCTGTTAAGGGTATCTTTGTCAAAGTGGTAAATTTGGACTTACCCACGGGCGTCCCTAAAAACTCCATGTACCCTTCTCTTCCGGAGAAGGGTGACGGGTTGAGGCCATAAAAGGCAGGGTTTTTAGAGATGCCCCCAATACACTACGATGAAGGTACTTATCCTGCGATTTTCTTCTATTGGAGACATTGTCCTGACCACTCCCGTAGTTCGTACCCTGAAGACCCAACTCGAAGATGCGCAAATTCACTTTGCGACGAAATACCAATACAAGGAATTGTTGGAAGCGAACCCTTACATCGATAAAACATATTTTCTGAGAGAGAAACTTTCTGAGTTGATTCATGAGTTGAAGCGGGAAAAGTTTGATTGTGTCATTGACCTTCATCATAATCTACGGACGCTGCGGATCAAAAATGCCCTGGGTGTGAAGTCATTTAGTTACCGAAAACTTAATATTGAAAAATGGCTGATGGTCAACTTCAAGATCGACAAGCTCCCGCCAGTCCACATAGTAGACCGTTATATGGAAACAGTTAAATCCCTTGGCGTAAAAATGGATACCTTGGGTCTTGATTATTTTATTCCTGAAAAGGACGACGTACCGTTAGCGTGGCTACCGGAAAATTTTCGTGATAGTTACGTGGTGTATGCAATCGGTGCGCAGCATGGCACGAAGAAACTTCCTCCCGCACGAATGATTGAGTTGTGTGATAAGATCAACAGACCGATTATACTCCTGGGTGGGAAAGAGGATGTTGAAACAGGAGAGGTGATCGCTAATTTCTTTAAGCGGAAACCCGGGGATCATGCCTCTGAAGAAGTCCTGCGCCAATTGAATAAGAAAGCGATTGTCTATAATGCCTGCGGGAAATTCACCTTGAACCAATCGGCGAGTGTGATAAAGCAGGCGCGCTATGTATTTACCCACGACACTGGTTTGATGCATATCGCCGCTGCCTTCAAAAAAGAGGTCTTCAGTATTTGGGGTAGTACCATTCCGGCTTTTGGAATGTACCCGTATCGAACAAAGTTCACCATCCTTGAAAACAACGGGCTTGATTGTCGTCCATGTTCTAAAATAGGTTTTGAAAAATGCCCCAAAGGACATTTCAAATGTATGAATGCCCTTGATTTTGACTTTTACTTGGAATGATGGGCCTGTTTGAACCGTTGTAGCTGATAGGATTCTTGGCTGTTGGCTTATCGCAGCGTGTGATGGTAAACTCATAACTTTGTTGACTGATAAAGCCAAGAGCTAAAACCCAAGACCTGGTCAATACGCCCGCACCAATCTTCCTTCCATGTAATTGATGTAGGCCTTGTTGGCCACCAGCATCCCACCCGGTGTCGGATAATTACCTGTGAAATACCAATCACCCAGATGGTGAGGGATTGCTTTGTGTAGTGCTTCTACCGTTTGAAAAACAATTTTCAGCTCTGCTTTCATACCCGCTGGCTTCACGATGTCGGCAATTTTATCAGATATTTCTTCGTAGGTAAACTGATCGTAGAGTTTTTTAACATGATTTACGGGTTCATCGATGGATGCTTGCTGACATTGTTCATACACTTCACCCAGCAGGTAATCCTTGCCCTGATCCTTCAGCAGCTGGATGACGGCACGAAAGGCCACGAAGTCTCCCATACGGCTCATGTCGATTCCATAGCAATCCGGAAAGCGTATCTGGGGAGCCGATGAAATTACTATGATTTTTTTAGGCCCCAGACGGTCCAATAGTTTCAGAATACTTTTTTCAAGAGTAGTGCCACGCACGATGGAGTCATCAATTACAACCAGTGTGTCTTTATCGCGCTTCACTACCTCGTATGTAGTGTCGTAGACATGGGCCACCATTTCATCGCGATGGTTATCATCCGCTATAAACGTACGCAACTTGGCGTCTTTAATAACAATTTTTTCTATCCGCGGGCGGAAGGAAAGGATGTCTTCCAGAGAATCCACCGACGGTTTACCATCCACGATTATCTCCGTCTGTCTTTTTATCAAATAATTTTCTACCTCGGCCATCATGCCATAGAAAGCGGTTTCCGCCGTATTGGGTATGTAGGAAAAGATCGTGTTCTTCAAATCAAAGTTGATGGCTTTAAGTACTTGTGGCACCAGCAGCTTACCCAACATTTTTCGTTCGCGATAAATGTCCGGATCATTGCCTCGTGAGAAATAGATCCGCTCGAAGCTGCAGGACTTCTTTTCACCTGCCGGAACAATTGAGTGCTGGGCATAGTCACCGCTTTTGGTGATGATGAGTGCGTGGCCGGGCCGTATTTCTTCAATCTGGCTGTATTCAATATTGAATGCTGTTTTAATGGCTGGCTTCTCGGAGGCCACTACCACCACTTCTTCATCCGCATAGTAATACGCCGGACGGATTCCATTCGGGTCGCGGACTACAAACGCCGATCCGGAGCCGATTAGTCCTGCCATCGTGTAGCCGCCATCAAAGTCTTTGCAGGCTCTCCTCAACATGTGTGCGAGGTCGATCTCATTTTCGATAATATCCGAGACCTCTTTATTGGTAAATTGATCCTTGTATTTTTCAAATTGAAGTTGCACCTCCTCATCCAGGAAGTGACCAATTTTCTCCATTACGGTGACCGTGTCAACTTTTTCTTTCGGATGCTGACCCAGGTTAACCAAAATATCAAAGAGCTCATCAACATTGGTCATGTTGAAGTTACCGGCCATTACCAGGTTGCGGCTGCGCCAGTTATTTTGTCGCAGGAAGGGATGGACATTTTCGATGCTGTTGAAACCGTGCGTGCCGTAGCGTAGGTGCCCCAACCACAACTCACCGGAGAAAGCCAAATGCTGTTTCAGCCATTTCTCATCACGGAACTTCTCCTTTCCAACCTTCTGGGCCTTTTGGTATTTCTTTCCGATTTTTTTGAAAAGACTGGCTACCGGCTGGCTTTTCATGGACCGGTATCTGCTGATATACCGAAATCCGGGCTCCTGATCAATTTTGATATTTGCGATCCCGGCACCATCCTGACCCCGGTTATGTTGTTTTTCCATCAGGATGTACATTTTGTTCATCCCATACGTAGGCCCGTATTTTTCGATGTAGTAGGAAAGGGGCTTGCGCAGCCTGACCAGCGCTATGCCGCACTCGTGGAGAATCGTATCGCTCATCAGATCTAAAACACAAAGTTAATTTTATTCATTCAACTCATCAAAATATCGTCTTGAAACCCCGTGTGCACAGATAAGGCACCAGGAAAAAAAAGAATTGTCGTGGATTTTTTTTGCCACCCCCACTTTCAACAGGTTTGAGGGCAGAAATAATTATTTTCGCGATCATTTTCTATTATGGTTCAATCAGATATAATCATCATCGGGGCCGGGCCAGTAGGACTTTTTACCGTTTTTGAGGCTGGGCTTCTTAAACTGCGATGCCATTTAATCGACTCATTGCCCCAGCCCGGCGGCCAACTCATCGAGATTTACCCTAAAAAGCCTATTTACGACATCCCAGGGTATCCCATCATCAATGCGGGGGATTTGGTAAACAAGCTTCTGGACCAGATCGCCGTATTTAAACCCGGCTTTACATTGGGTGAAACCGTGACATCGCTGGAGGAAATTGGCGATAATCAATTTGTCGTAAGCACCAATAGGGGTACCCAACACCGGGCTCCCATTGTAATGATTGCCGGGGGACTGGGCGTTTTTGAACCCAGGAAGCCCCCGATTGAAAACCTGGAACGTTATGAAGACAAGGGTGTTGAGTATATCATCAAAGACCCGGAATTTTATCGGGATAAGCGGGTGGTAATTTCCGGCGGAGGAGATTCAGCGCTGGACTGGACCATTTATTTTGCCGAAAATAAAATTGCATCTGAAATTTCATTGGTGCACAGAAGGACTTCATTCCGCGGCCATCTGGACTCCGTTCAAAAAGTGATGAACCTTGCAAACGAGGGAAGAATAAATCTGATCACCGACGCGGAGGTGGTGGGGATCAATGCCACCACTACAAATAGCCTGGCCTCAGTTGTCATCAAGCACACGAATCTTGGAGAAATAATAAAAGACGCTGACCACTTTATACCATTGTTTGGCTTGACACCAAGTCTGGGGCCGATCGCAGACTGGGGATTGGAAATTGAAAAAAACGCTGTGAAAGTAAATACATACGATTACTCAACCAACCGTAAAGGTGTGTACGCTGTTGGTGATATGAATACCTATCCAGGGAAATTAAAATTGATTTTGTGTGGATTTCATGAAGGCACTCTTGCTGTTCAATCTGCATTTGCTAAAATCTACCCCAACAAGAAGAACGTATTGAAGTACACTACCGTTAATGGTGTGAATGGATTTTAACCTGCTTGCGCATTCATAAACTACTGGACCATGAGTGTTATGGACAATACGATTAATGTGACCATCATTGACCGGGAAGGGAAGTCTCATTTGCTGGAAGCACCGACGGACATGAATCTCAATATCATGGAGATTTGCAAGGTGTACAATTTACCCGTTGAAGGAATTTGTGGAGGCATGGCTTTATGTGCTTCGTGCCAATGCTACCTGGAGTCGGATACAAACTTACCGGAACAGGGAGATTCAGAACTGGCGATGTTAGCCGAAGCGTTTCATGTAAGGGATAACAGCCGACTTGGTTGTCAAATCAGGATCACAGAAGACATCAATGGGATCGTGTTACGACTAGCCCCGAAGTAGCGAGCTAGACGTTGGCAAGGTGAAATAGAACGTGGTTCCCTTGCCCATTTCACTTTCCAGCCAGATTCGGCCGCCATTTTTCTCAACAAACTCTTTGCAGAGGATCAGTCCTAACCCCGTACCCTTTTCGTTGGCGGTTCCACGTGTGCTGTAGCCTGCCGTGTTCTCAAAGAGCATTTTCTTTACTTCTGAGTTGATGCCAATACCGTTGTCGGAGACTGACACGATAATTTCAGCGCCTTTCTCAACAGCTTTTATCCAGATCCGGCCGCCATTCTCTGTGAATTTGATGGCGTTCAGGATAAGGTTCCGAAGAACGAGGTTGATGATGTTAGGATCAGCATACGCCGTTATATTTTTATCCACCAGGTTCTCCATTTTAATGTTTTTCGGAAAGAGATTACCAAGTGCCGAAAAACTTTCTTCGACCTTCGCGTGAATCAATACTTTTTCGGACTGGATGGTGAGTTTGTCCATCTGCAGCAAGGTCCAATTTAACAGATTGTTGATAAGCGTGCGCGTGTGATTGAATTGTGTTTTCAAACTTTTTGAGAGTTCAGCGAATTCATCCTGCGTAATATGCTTTTGTTCCAACAGCTCTAAAGTACCGGCAAGGGCATTCATCGGGGAACGCAGATCATGTGAAATGATTGAAAAGAATTTGTCTTTCACCTGGTTGAGTTGTTCCAGCTCAACGCTCCGTTTTTTGATTTCCTCCTGGTGTTCCAGCAACAGGCTGTTAATTCGCTTGCGCCTTCGGCCACTTCGGTAAACAGTGAATAAAAGTATGATTGTCAACGCCACAACAATTACCAGGATGTTGGAAATCAACTCCTGGCGCCTGATCTCGAAAGTCTGCCGGGTCCGGTCCTGGCTCAAGGAAGCGATCTCGGTATCCTTATTTTCAGTTTCAAAGCGCACCTGGTTTTGAAACAACTTCTCCATGGTGGCTTCGCTAAAAATAGTATCGCGGAGCGCATCATACTGTTTTAAAAAACGCAATGATTTTTCGAAATCCTTTTTGATTTCATAAAGTGATGCCAATTCTTTATAGCAGGACAAGGCCAGGTTGCGGGCGTTTAATTCTTTGGCGGCAGCAAGACTTTTGATGTAGAACTTTTGAGCTGTTTCAAAATCACCTGACCGGGACATCACCATACCCTTGCCAAGGTCACATTGCGCCAACCCAAACCGATTGTTGATATTGGTTTGTTGCCCCATCATAGAATCGAAATACATCAATGATTTCGCGAAATCTTTCTTATCCAGGTACAGGCTGGCCAGGTGAGATTGAATACGCGGTATCAATATTCTGATTTTTAATTTATGTGATTCTTTCAGGGCAGCGAGAAGGTATTTTTCGGATTGGCTAAGGTCGTTTTTGCGGCGGTACAATTCCCCCAATTCGTCAAAGGTGTATGGCGGCCCTTCGATGTCGTGTAGCAGTGAACTCATCTTGGCGGATGCCTGAAGGTGGCTCAAAGATCTTTCAAACTGACCAAGTTCAGTGAAGACGGTGCCAATATTGTGAAGCGCAATAGCCATTACCAATGAATCCTCGTGACTGGGAACCTTACCATGATTCCTTGAGACACGATAGCTTTGGATCAGATAAAAATATCCTTCACCATATTGTCCGAGATCACGATAGTCGGTGCCTACATCATTTAGCGCCCGGGCCAACATAACACTGTCCTTAATTTCAGAATACAGATTGACACATTGAAGGTCATACTTTAATGCTTCTGAATAGTCACCCTCCAGGGTTTCCAAAAAGGCCAGTCTAAAAAATAGTTTCCCCCTGGCCCAATCCTTATTTAGTTTAGTTGATAAGTCGGTCGCTTGGTCGGCGTACATCCGGGATTGGGTGTAATCATGAAATTCCAATTCGGTGGAAAGTTTCAGTAAAATCTGGAACCGAACGGAATCGTTAGTCTCCGTTGCAAGCTGGTTCTTCAGACTGTCAAGGTCACGCTGGGCGAGTAAGGGTGGCCCTCCGAATAAGAGTAAACAAATAAAAATTCGTGTTTTCAGCATTTTTTGTTCATCACCGATTTCAAACCACGCCAGATAACGTGCACGGCCAGTTGGGGGGTGTTGGCCATTTCTTAAACCGACGCCAATTTCCGATTTGAATGTACATAAAGAATTATTTCTTACTCAACGGCCATGAAGGAACTCTTCTTTTCTTGTAATACAGGCCCTTCCTGCCCGAATGCATGCCTTTTGGCTCCAGTAGGTACCAGGTTTCCACCACCACCTTGGTGAAGGCAAGCAATAAGGTCACTTTGGAAGGAAAATGCTATCATGGTAATCTTACAAAGATGCCCGAAAAATCATTACTAAAATCTTTAAAATAGCTCAAAATCCTACATAGATATGTGATTGTCAATTCCATAAAGGGTGTTTTTCCAGATGAACAGCTTCATGGAAGAATAATTTGGTGGAGGCCTCGAAAGAATCAGTAAAGTCAGACACCAGAAAATGATCCGTTCCCCGGGCCTGATCATTGAGAAGACCCTCCTGCGACAGGTATTCATAAAGCGCTTTTGCTACCACGTCTGATGAGTCCAGCACGGCAACATTGCCATGGTAAAAGTTACTGATTTCTTTCTTGATCAGCGGGTAATGCGTGCAACCTAGAATGAGCGCTGAAATTTTTTCCAGCAATGGGTCACGAAGGTATTCCTCAATGATATTGTGACTGATTTTGTTATTGAAAAACCCCTCTTCGATCATCGGTACCAGGAGGGGCGCGGGAAGCGAGTAAAGTGTAATGTTTTGGTTTGCCTCCAGAATCCTCTTTTCATAGATCCCCGATTGCACGGTTCGTTTCGTGCCAATCAACCCGACCGTGCAATCATGAAAATTTTGTGATACCCAGTCCACCATGGGGTCAATGACATTGATGACTTTCACCGCATGTTGAACATATTCTTTTAACAGTTCATAAGAGGCCGAGCTTGCGGAGTTGCAGGCAATTACAATAACCTTGCAATTTTTTTTTAGCAAGACATCCGCAATTTTTATGGAATAGGCCTGGATGGCAGCTTCCGACTTATCACCGTAAGGCAGGTGGGCTGTGTCGCCGAAATAGATAAGGTTTTCATTCGGCATCATTTTTTTAATGGCATGGGCAACCGTCAGCCCGCCGATACCACTATCAAAAATACCAACCGGTTGTTCTTTCTTTACTGTACTCATGCCACAAATTTGGGATTAGAAAACGAGAGTCTGTTACTAAAGTTGATTTTTGTATTATTGTGATAAATCCTAACCTGTAATTGTATGGCATACAACCTGCTTCGCGGCAAACGCGGCATCATCTTTGGCGCCCTCGATGAAAACTCTATCGCCTGGAAAACGGCCCTGAAAGTAAAAGAGGAGGGTGGCCAATTTACACTCACCAATGCACCTATCGCCATGCGCATGGGCAAGATAAAAGACCTGGCCGCGCAATGCAATGC
>JANXYC010000125.1 GCA_025350305.1 Cyclobacteriaceae bacterium
GATAAGATGTCCACGAGCAGGGGGTGGTCCATCGAGATGCACGAGTACATAGAGGACTTTCCGGATAAGCCGGATGTGTTGCGGTATGCATTACTTACTAACCTGCCGGAGACCAAGGACAGCGAATTTACCTGGAAGGACTTTCAGTCGAAGAACAACAACGAACTGGTAGCCATCTTTGGAAATTTTGTTAACCGTGCCCTGGTGCTTACGCAGAAATATTTTGAAAATAAAGTTCCGACAAGAGGAGCCCTCAAGCCGGTGGATGAAAAGGTTGTGAATGAAGTAAAAGCGTTTCCAGGGAGAATTGCAGCCTCGATTGAAGCGTATCGTTTCCGTGAGGCAACAGCGTTGATGATCGACCTGGCCCGTACGGGGAATAAGTACCTGGCGGAAACAGAGCCATGGAAGGTAGCTAAGACTGATATGAGTAGAGTAGGGACGATCCTGAATCTAGCCTTACAGATTTCAGCCAACCTTGCTGTGTTGACGGAGCCGTTCCTTCCGTTCTCTTCGAGGAAGCTAAAAGATATGCTGGCCTTAAATGATTTGGACTGGAATGAAACCGGTTCGGCAGATTTATTGACGGTGGGACATACGCTGGGTGTAGCCAGTCTATTATTTGAAAAGATTGAAGATCCGGTGATCGAAGCTCAAATTAAAAAACTAAATATTAAGAAAATGGAAGTAGAGAAAGGCCCTCCTTCACGGGACGCTTCGGCGGGCGAGGAAGCCAAAATTATCAACCCCATGAAACCATTAAAGCCAGAAGTCACCATTGATGATTTCTCCAAACTCGACATACGCATCGGCAAAGTGATAGCGGCAGAGAAAATGGAGAAGTCCAACAAACTGTTAAAACTCACCATCAACAGCGGACTTGACACGCGAACCATATTGAGTGGCATCGCCCAGCATTACACTGCCGAAGAAATGGTGGGCAAGCAGGTGACGTTTATCGCTAACCTGGCGCCGCGCAAGATGATGGGGCTGGAGTCGCAGGGGATGATACTGTTCGCGGAGGATGGTGATGGAAAGTTGACCTTGTTACAGCCGGCAGGTGAGGTAGGGCCGGGGAGTGCGGTGAGTTGAAAGGTGGGGGGAATAAGGATATATTGGTCAGGGTTTATGGGCCAAGGACCGTTTTCCAACTAAGCTGGACGAAAGGAATACGTTCCGTTTTCAACCGAACTGTTAAACGCCTTTGTTCCACCACAATTAATTCTAACTCCTGGGGTTACCGAGGGACAACGAGAGTGGGTGTGAAGTGCCTTGGTTGAAATGAAAAAAGAATTTACTGTTTACAAAAAGATCAGGTGAAATATCGAGGTGATCTACAATCCATACAATCCATGGAGTAAGAGCCCCTATCAAAAGCGATAACCTTTAATCTTACCCAAGTCTCCGCTACTACCGTACTTGAAATCTTAAAAATGGAGTATCACCTTCTTATTATTCCCAAACAGGAAATACCAATTCGTATCCGTTTGTATTATAGGGCATCTCTAAAAACCTTGCCTTTTATGGCCTCAACCCGTCACCCTTCTCCGGAAGAGAAGGGTACAAGGAGTTTTTAGAGACGCCCTATAAATAATTATGAAGAAATTAAGTAACTATTATACGATGTATCAGTTTTCCTCTTTGAAAAGCTTTAACGCCTGATTTGGAAGCTCTTGCCGACAACACCTTGATGGAAAAAGTGCGCGATGGCGATCTGGACAAGCTAAGTTTGCTTTTTCAACGCTATAAGCGGCCTTTGTATGGGTTCTTTTACGGTATGAACAAGGACCAGGAGCTGAGTGAGGATCTGGTCCAAAACACGTTCTTCAGGATCATCAAGTACCGTCACCTCTTCCGCGGTGAGGGTGATTTCAAAACATGGATGTTTCACATTGCGCGCAATGTGAGTCACGACCATTTCCGGAAGAACAAAATGAATTTTAAGGAAAGGGTGGAAAACTGGCAAGAGCGACTGGGTCATGAAGAAAACCGGTCTACCGAGATGCAGCAGCTTGAAGCACAGCAAATGCTGTCCATGGCCATGGACAGGCTACCGACTGAAAAACGGGAAGTGTTACTGCTGAGCAAGTACCAGGAGAAGAAGTACAAGGAGATCGGCGAAATTCTAGGTTGTTCGGAAGGAGCGGTGAAAGTAAAGGTGTTTAGAGCATTGGAAGAGTTACGGGTTATCTATAAGCAACTGGAAAAAATAATGTAGGCCTAACCTCTTCAGGGGTGCAAAAACATAAAAGTTATGGAAAAGAAAAGAGTAGAAGAATTGGTAGCCAAGTATAATGAAGGTCTTGCTGATCCTTCCGAGATCATAGTCATTGAACAGTTGATCGAAGGAGGGGAAATTGAACTTACCCAACTAAGGCAACTTTCCTCTTTTAACGAACAATTGATGAAGGAAGAAGGACCACTTCCTTCGCCCCGGCTGGATGATCAATTCCAGACTATGTTGGGAGAAGAGAAGAGAAAATTGGTGAAGGGATCGTTCTCTTTCAAGTTTGCGGAGTGGAGTGTCATTATCCCACGCCTGGGACTTGCGACGGTATTGCTCGTCACAGGCTTTGTTGGCGGTAATTTATTGCAGCGTCCATCTTCCAGCCAGGATGTTCAGCAACTCACGCGCCAGGTAGGCGAATTGAAAGAGATGATGATGCTTTCACTTCTTGAGAAGGAATCGGCCAGCGAACGGTTGCGGGCAGTGAGTCTCACAAACGAAATGGATAGGGTAAGTGATAAAGTCACCAGAGCATTGTTTCAAACCCTGAACCACGATACCAATGTGAACGTACGACTGGCAGCCCTCGAGGCGCTCACGGCGTATGTCAGGCAAAGTGCAGTACGGGAGGAGTTGATCCGGTCAATTTCAATGCAGGATTCCCCGCTCGTACAAGTGACCTTGGCGGAACTCATGGTCTCGCTACAAGAGAAGAAATCGGTGGGTGCGTTGCAAAAGCTTCTTGACAATGATAGCACGCCGAAGGATGTGAAAAAGCAAATCAAGAAGAGTATTGATATTTTGATATAAACACTTAATAAGATGAAAACAGGAATTTTAGTCATGATAATTTTTTGTGGAGTCGTGCAGGCGCAGGCCCAGATCTTTACGGAGAAAATCAGCAAAGAGCTTTCATTTGAAAAGAAAGGTGCCAACAATACACTTATGATTTTTAATATCAATGGCGATGTGAAGGTGGAGGGCTACAGCGGTGATAAAGTTGTCATTGAGGTGACTAAAAAGATCAATGGCAAAACCCAGGCACGGCTTGACAAGGGAAAAGAAGAGATACAACTGGGCGTGCTGGATCGCGCGGATACCCTGATGGTATATGTGAAAGGGGTCTGTAATGAATTTGGCAGGGTTAAGAGCAAGAAAGACAACTGGCAAGGTAAATGGAATGGTTGGGGGTATAATTGGAATGATTGCAGAAACGGACGCGGCAATGGCAACTGCGATAAGGAGTATGACTATCAAATGGATTTCACCATCAAAGTACCCGCATCGGTCAACCTTTTTGCTTCGACGGTGAATGATGGTGATGTGGAGATCACCAATATGAACGGTTATCTTCTGGTGGACAATATTAATGGTAACGTCCGCCTGAAAAATATTTCCGGCGCTACGAATGCCTCCACGATCAATGGAAGTGTGGATATGGATTATTCCAGTAACCCTCCTGGAGATTCGAGGTATTACTCTTTGAATGGAGACATCAACGCAAATTTCCGTAAAGGCCTTGCGGCCCAACTTACGTTCAAAAGTTTTAACGGTGAATTCTATTCGTCCGTTGATGATATCTCGCCGATGGCAGTGGTGGTGGAGAAGTACAATAAAGGAGAAGGCATTCATTACAAAGTAAACGGAAACCGCTACAAAGTCCGTCAGGGCGGCCCACTGCTTGATTTCGAGACGTTTAATGGTAATGTTTATTTAAAAGAGAACTAGCAATTTGAAGATTTGAAAATTATGGAATTTGAAAATGGGAATTTTCAATTGGAAGATTGGGAGATTTATGGAATTTGAAAATTTAATGATTATGAAAAACATGAAGCACATTTTGATAATGATATTGATCGCGCTCGCGTGGGTGGCGCAGGCACAAAACAATAACGAGTTTACAATCCCATTGAGTGATCCGGCCAAGCGAGGTGCACTCAAAGCTCATTTGAACTATGGATCCATCACCGTGAAGGGGAGCGCCCGTAAGGATGTGCTTGTAAAATATAGCTCCTCCACCGACGAAGATGATAATGATGACCACCGGAAGCATGACAGAAAGAACGACTCAAAGGATGGTTTGAAGAGAATTGCTGGAGGTGGCCTTGAACTAGACGCAAGCGAGAACAGTAATCTTGTAAAGGTTGGTTCAGACTCATGGGGTGCAAAAACAAACCTGGAGATCGAAGTGCCTATGGGTATGGATTTAAAAGTGAGTACCTACAACGACGGTGACCTGATCGTCACTAACATTCAGGGTGAAGTCGAGCTGACCAACTACAACGGACCGATTACAGCTCTTAATATTTCAGGCTCTGTCGTTGCTACGACCTACAACGGCGATGTGAAAGTGACTTTTGATAAAGTGACGGATGGCACACCCATGTCATACTCCACCTATAATGGTGACATCGATCTTGCCTTTCCAGCTTCTGTGAAGGCAACCTTCAAGATGAAGACAGAACGCGGAGAGATTTTCACTGGTTTTGATATGAACATCACCAGCAGTGGACCGGTCAAACAGCAGGATTCCAAAACGGGCGGCTATAAGCTAAAGATTGACGAATGGAAACGCGGGGATGTCAACAGTGGCGGCGCGGAGGTCACCATCAGGAATTACAACGGAGATATTTATATCCGGAAGAAATGATCAGGATTTTAGGATTAGCAGGATGGATCAGGATTTGAGGATTAGGGGATTAATAGGATGGAAAGTGATCAGGATTTTAGGATTTGAGGACTTGTGGACTTGTGGATTAATAGGATGGAAATAAAGTCAGGTGCTGCCTGACTTTATTCTTTAGCTCATTGTTAAATACTCTTATCAGGTTCGATTAGAAACGAATGATCTTAAATTAAAGTACTTCAAGATAACCAATATCAGAATTTTCAAGGAAGGCCTTTATGGAAGCTTGTTTTGCTTGAAAGAGTAGAATCAAAAAATCCGTAGAGACATTGTCAGTTCTTACCCAAATTAATTTTGGAGGATAAACCGGAATCCTTGGTAATGATAACAAGTTTTTTCTCAAGAGCGTAGCTCCACAACGCAGTGTCTGTTGCACACTCCATACCTAGTTCTTTTACATGCACTGTGCCGGGAAAGAAAGGTGTCAAAGCTGCTGTAAGCGCGAGTGGCAGATTCTGGTCGATTAACAGCATTGCGCTAAGAGACCAGGTATTGTGTTTTGTTTTCGCGCTCGCCTACAAACCGCAGGGCGGCTTCAATGTCTTCCTTCTCCAGTTCGGAATAATCTCTCAGGATGTCTTTCTGAGTCATACCAGAAGCCAGCCAATCCAGGATATCGTAAACTGAAATCCGCATGCCCCGGATGCACGGTCTGCCCCCCCGGATATCCGGGTGGAGTGTAATGCGAGGAGAAAGATTGGGTTGCTTTTCCATGGGTCAAAGTTATTGAAATTTAATAAGATTATTTGCGCCTAAATGTGCTTTTGACAGGAAGATCACATAGAATGAAAGACCCTGCTTTTTTACTTTATATTTCTGTCCAATATGATCATCAAGCATTACGACCGCCTGCTCTCTCTTGACTTCCTTCGGGGTTTCATCATGGTGCTGCTGACACTGGAAAGTACCAGGTTCTTCGATCATCTTTTTGTATGGAGTGAAGGCAGTGTGATGCAGGTTTTGTTGTTGCAGTTTTTCCATCATCCCTGGAACGGCCTGCGGTTTTGGGACCTTATTCAGCCCGGTTTCATGTTCATGGCCGGGACAGCCATGGCCTTTTCGGTGAGTAAACAAACAGAGCTCGGCGTACCCTGGAACAAGCAATTCATTAAAAGTCTAAAACGCTCCGGCTGGCTGTTCTTCTGGGGTGTATTGGATTATGCCGTTCGTCCTGGAGGACTTTCGTTTGAGCTGTGGGACGTGCTGACACAATTATCGTTTACGATGCTGGTCGCTTTTTTGATTTTCCGGTTACCGGTAGCCACCCAGATCGTTATTAGCGTCGGATTACTTTTATTGACAGAAATTTTATATCGCTTCACACAACTGCCAGGCTTTGATCAGCCTTTTACAGACCGGCATAATTTTGGCAACTTCATGGATCTGGTTTTAATGAACAAGATCAATAATGACGGCTGGGTGGCCATCAATTGCATACCCACGGCAGCCCACACCATCTGGGGAGCGGTTGCTGGAAAACTTTTACTAAGCACAATCGAGGATAAAAGAAAAGTGATGTACCTGATCATATCCGGGGTAATATGTTTAGTCATCGGGTACGGGATGGACTGGACGATCACCCCGATCATCAAAAGAATTGCAACCAGTTCGTTCACCATCGCGTCGGGTGGCTGGTGCCTGGTGGGTTTGGCGGTTTGTTATGGGTGGATTGATGCTGCTAAACACCGGAAGCATTTGGTGTTCTTCACCATAGTAGGAATGAATTCAATTTTTATTTATCTCTTCATTGAGATCGTGGGTGGCCGTTGGTTCAATACCTACATAGGCACCATCAGCAACGGATTAATGGAGCTTGCACATGTGCCGGAAATGCCAATGATGATCATTACTTCGCTGACAATCTTTATGCTGGAGTGGGGGGTGTGTTATTTTCTTTACAGGAAGAAGATTTTTTTCAGGCTGTAACTACCAATACTTGATTTTCAGCAGGTATTCATTAATTTGCAATGATATGTGTATTTCGTTGGTCGTTGGTCGTTGATGGTGGCTTCCGTTACAAACCACGAACAACCAATAACGAACAACGAAAATAAAAATGCGGGAGTAGCTCAGTTGGTAGAGCGACAGCTTCCCAAGCTGTAGGTCGCGGGTTCGATCCCCGTTTCCCGCTCTGATATTCAAGTAGTTACGACAAAATAAAAATCTCCGCTCAGAGATTTGCACAGCAATTTGCACAGCACTTTTTTAATTCAGGTTTTGAAAGATTCTTTCTGAAAGCCTTCCTTGCAGATTAATTGCAATCAAAATTATATCACTTATGGCACTCAACTATGACATGGTGGTTTCCACCTTATTTGAATTCCGCGAGCGCCTCAAGGAGTTCAGTACAACAAAGAATCAAACGGTTGTCAAACTCCTCGAATCATTTAGCAGTAAGCCCTCGAAATAAAAAAAAGCAATCCACTCACTCCCAATGGCAGTTGAACTCGTGAAATTTCTTCTTTCACAATCCCATAAATCGGCAGCAAAGTGCATTTGGTGCCGAATCATAGGTTATGCCAGGTCAGTCTTATTTTTCATATCCATTTAGGGACCTCCGAAGTCCCCAAACGGATATGAAATATATAAACTCGATATTCATTGATTGAATTTAAAGTTCCCAACAGCCGCCGAAGCTTTTCAATTGCACATTAAATTACCCGATTTCCATGAATGAAAAAGAATTTGTCAAGCAAATGTTGAAGAACCGCAGGGAAGCTGAAAAAGCGGATGAAGAATTTCGCATGCAAAAAATACCGGTGCGCATCAAACTGATATTAGAGGGATTCAGAAGCGATCAATCAGATTTCATAATATCTCCGGACATAAGAATTACAAGGGCACCGATAAAATGATCTCACAAGGCTTTCAACTCTATGGCCAACATTTCATGATATTTTCCAAAAGAGGCCTTGGTTTGCATTGATTGCTCGTAGATTCTTCTATTCCACATTGAAGTTTTCCTGGGAGGATAAACTAATAGATTTATTCATATCACTGGAAGCACTACTAATTCCGGAGAAAAGTGGTACTAAAAAAGATAAGTTAGCCGCTAGAGTCGCTCTATTGCTAGGAGATAAATATTCAGATGGGGAAGCTGAAGGAATTATACTTCAGAGCTATGAATTGCGGAACAACATTGTGCACGGGACTCCTTTCAAAACTGATCCGATTATTGAAACTCTTGTTGAAGACCTGTCCGATGTGGTAAAATCAGTGCTTCATGTTTATATGGAGAAGTACCCTGGGCTCAATTCAAAGCAGTTGGTTTCCCAACTTAAATTGCTAAGTCATAAAAGGGGCAAGTAGCTTTCAGAGGTCCTCATGCACCGGATTAATGAGCGTTTCCATATTCTGGCGGTTTGTTGTGAGCAAAATTTCGGCAAAAAGACCTTTAATTTGCCAAAGTTTTGATCGCTTTGAATGAGTTCTTGTCCAACAATTTAGTGGAAAAGGCATATCTCTGGAAATGAAATAATGAGTTTTGCGCAGAATCCAACATCCGGATTTGACTATCAATATCTTTCTGTTGCGAATCTACGTTTTATTAGTTCAATTTTTATTTTCTCAGTTGTTGATGCGGATTGTTCTCTCTCTTTGGCTGGCTTGTCTAGACAAATTCCAAGTCCATATTTATGGTCGATGAACTTATCCGTATTCTGATATATTTCAAAAAAAATAAGACCCACATCCTCATTAAGCCCCTCATTCCAAGGGATACTATATAGTCTCTCAACGAACTCCCCTTTTCCAAATCTGTGAAGGGTACTTGGAGTTTTTAACTTTCTTCCGTCGTGAAGCATGTAAAATTGTAAGAAAGACTTTGCTAAATCCTAAGTCAAGATACTTGTTTGCTTGGATCACTCCTTCTGAAATATTTTGCGCCCCGTTAATTTTAGATTCGTCTTCATTTATTGCCTCAACCTTTACTCTTTTACATTCAATTGCAATCGACTTGTTAAGTTTTATTGGATCAAAGAGTAATATATCAATATCTCCTGGTTTGCCTCGATCTGGAGTAAATGGTCTCTCTAGCCTTCGAAGGTTAGTAACGCGGGATGGGTCATCAAACAACTTCGAAATGAAAAAATTACGTCTACTATCATTATTCAAAATCCAATCCGTTATCTCATCCTCGGTGTAGTCCCTAACGCTCTTCGTGCCATCACTTTCCTCTTTAAAACAATTAGTAGTTTCTCCTTTGATTTGCTGCCTGTCAGAATGTAACAGATCTAAGGCCTTGTATCTTCTAAAGAATGTAGACTTTCTTATTTGCTGGGAGAAAGACTCAAACAGGATCGAGCGCGAAACGCCGGTGGAGATTATTGCACTCAAGGATGTACTGAAGAAAATCAGACAGCAATTAAATTGAAGTTATATGAAAGTCGAGATTAGAAAAGTGAGTCAAACTGAAGACAAAAAACATTACCGGATCACCACGCCGGTGGAAGTAAATAACGAGAATGAATTACGATATCAGAAACAAGTAGCTCAAGTGATCAATGATGAGTACCATAGCTGAGAAACAAATTCTGAATCACTCAACACCTGGTTGCTGCATGTGGCCAGGAAACCTAAGCCAACAGTATTAATTTGTCAGAAGAAGTATCTTTGGTAGGTCATGATTAAACCAATTCTATACGAACGAATAGAGCAAAAAAATGAGATAGAAAGAAATCTCTTTTCAAGACTTACTCCCAAGGAGCGTTGCGCCATGGCAAAGTCGTGGATGAAGCTTATGTCTCAAATTGCCAAAGCAGGCTACTGGAAGCGGTAGCTGTAGAGGGAAAACCGCAAAGCCGAACTTTGCTTAGAAAAAATGGGTTTATTGTTAGGTCTTTGGTTCCCCATCTCGAAAAGAGGTTTGTATCTTTGGCATTTATGATTCAGGAAAATATGCAGATTCCTTCAGAAGAAAGAGATAAGCTTTCAGCGATGTTATTTTGGGATGTCCCCCAGGATAAAGGGAACATTAACCGCATCATCGAGAATAATCCCGATTGGCTCATCGAGCGAGCCTTTGAACGGGGTACGTTGCGAGACGTAGTCCTGGTGATGAGGTGGTACGGCAATGATAAAGTGAAGGAAACGCTGCGCAATGCTGAAAGTCTTTCAAAACTTTGTGTTGGATTTTCCTGTGCGCTTCTTGGAATGGAAAAGACTGATTTCAAATGTTACAACTACCAGCGGTCAAACCTGATCTATTATTAATTGCAAAGAGGGCTCAAGCACTGCCCGCACTAAAAGACTTTTTGCTTGTTGGTGGCACCAATATAGCTCTGCGATTAGGTCACCGTTTGTCGCTCGACGTGGATCTGTTCATTGATAAAGAATTTGACATCCAGGGCGCTGTTGCGGCTGTGGCAAAGGAGTTCAAAATTACTGAAGGGGAATTGTTTCAAATTCAGGAAAATGGCTTTGCTACGGTTATACCGGAGTACAGGATAAAGCTCGATGTGTTTCAAACAGATATGAGCATGAATCTGCCGGCCCTGATGGACGGCGGACTACGGTTGGCAAACTTGCTTGATGTTGCGGCCATGAAAATGGAAGCTATGGTGTCCCGAAGGGAAAAGAAAGATTACATTGATATGTACTTTATCTTCAGGCAAGAGGACCCGCTTGGATGCCTTGATCATTTTCACAAGCTTAATCATTTGTGCAGCCCAAAAAGTGTAGCATTTGCGCTCGAAGAGGCGATGACTGCGGCCGAAAATAAATCGGAGATGCCGAAAATGCTGAAGGCTTTTGATTGGAGACAGGCCGATGTGTTTTTAAAACAGGTTAGCAGTAATTATCTGAAAAAAAAAACAAAAGAAGTTGAATCTGAACTGGACAGATCAAAAAACGAGGCCTCAGCGAAAAAACTGAAACCAAAGGACAAGGACCAGGAAATGTCTTTGTAAAAGGGAAAGATTCCGTCCCGGCAGGGGAAAGACCGATCTTTGCTTCAAAAAAATGAGGTAGTTTAATAGATCATTCATGCACTGGAAAATCGTTGGTATCTTTGTTAAATCATGATCAAGCTGATTTTATACGAGCGTATAGAGCAAAAAAATGAAATCGAACGGGAGCTATTTTCAAAATTGACTCCCGAGGAACGTCATGCGGCCCGCCAGATCCTGGACGAAGTTTATAGCCTCTATAAACAAGTCCGGAAGGAGGAGGACCCTAAAATGAACAAAGATCTCGCCTAATACTTTATACGCCTTACGGAGGGTCAGCTTATCAGTTTAGAGATCAACTCATTCCCGAAAATGCTGCACGTAAAAACAAAGTCGTTGAAATCGCGAAAGCTTAATTCCACTTTACTGTTTAGTCCAAACGTTTTAGACCTTTCATCTATTTTGAAATTTATTTGTTGACCTTCGTTTTTGAATGGCTTGGTGAGCTCTACCTCACCTCCTTGGACGTTATGAGTAAGCGCTAATCTCTTGTATTTCAACTCCATCAAATTATTATCGGTGTTATCAATATCATGTGATGAAACAATTCCATTTCGATGGACAAGACAATTACGTAACCTATTCAGTGATAAGATATTCTTCTCATACATTAAAGGCTCTTTCAAATACTTTCTTTCTCCCAGTTGAGAAAGAAGATCTGGTATTCCAAGTCTTTGAGATTTTTTCCGAGTTTCAGCGCCGATTTTATTAAATTCATCAATGCTGTTTATTTCGTTGACTGATTTGGCAATTGCGCCGAACCAGTGAGCCTCAATCAATGTGAGATTTACTCCTTTTATAAGATCCTCCGTTCCCTTTCTTATTAACCAATTCTTATAATTGCTTCGCCTAACTTCAATTGTCTCTTTTTTATCGTCGACGTTATAGATAAAAAAACTCTCGTTATTTTCGAGATCATGAGGATCAGGAAGGGTCGTTATCCCTTCCAAGCTTTGAAGACCGAATAAGGTATTATTTGCTGAATTTGCTAATACGTTGCAACGGTTGCAGTACCTCTTTTACATAAATCCTCATGGCAATTTTTTTATTCGCTGTGAATTTCACTTATGGCGTGTCCCTAAATAAGCGCTCGCTTGACAAAGCAAATAAAAAAGGGTCACCAACATTGTATCGCAAGTGGTAGTCACACGTATAACATTTAAACCAAGTGATATATTTGAACTCCTCCTTTTTAAACGGAGAAGGCATGTCAAATCCATAAACCACTAGGGACTTTTCTCCACAGCAAGGACAATTTTTTACCTCCTTGGCCTCTGAGTGATCAGTCTTTTCTGCATTCGCAAACCTTCGCCCTCTTCCTTTAGGATCCTTATAATTATATTCATAAAGTCGCTTGAATGTTTTTCCTTACAAACAGGTTCATATTTAAATTAGCACGACCAAGTTCCTTGAGATGACCGATGTAGAGTAAATTGAAATAAGTCTCATCCTTTTTCTCTCGATTTTTGAAATCTTCAAATTCGAACTTTACTTCCAAGAAGCGTTCGACACAAATTTATTGGGCGCGTGGCGCATGATTAAGCTTTTTACACCCCTACTTCAAAAAAGCAGTCAAGGAAGAATTGTGAATGTTTCAAGCAGGAAAAGGGTATCTCTTGATTGCATCCGACCCAAAATCTAACGAGTAATTTGAATCGTTTCAGGATGTAGACTAAAAAGTGCGCCCGAACGTCATTACCTTGAGCCGTTATCGGTACCCTTAATAATAAATTACCTAACCCTACTCATGAGTAAATCGAAAGTAACCTTATTACAAGTATTTAAAACCATCATTTGGCCAAGAAAAAATATTTTACTGGTTGGATTGCTTTTGATTGTCATCAGCAGGTTGGCAGGACTTGTGCTGCCCGGTGCCAGCAAATACCTGATGGACGACGTCATCGCCAAGGGTAATGTGGAAATGCTCAAGTTGGTGTTGTTGGCGGTTGCCGGGGCCGTCCTCATTCAAGCCATCACATCCTACATCCTTACACAGATTTTAAGTGTGGAAGCGCAGCGCCTGATTTCAATACTCCGGTCAAAAGTGCAGAAGCAGGTGCTTCGTTTGCCGATCCGGTTTTTTGATAACAATAAATCGGGTGCATTGGTGAGTAGAATTATGAACGATGTGGAAGGTGTTCGTAATTTAGTAGGCACGGGGCTTGTGCAACTTGTGGGGGGTGTTCTTACTTCCGTTATATGCATGGTCCTGTTGATAAAGATCAGTCCCATGATGACACTTTACGTCCTGGTACCGGTTGCAATTTTTGGATTGATCTCACTCAAGGCCTTTGCGAAAATACGGCCGATCTTCCGGGAACGGGGCAAAATTACGGCCGATGTTACCGGACGTCTCACCGAAACATTAAATGGTGTACGTGTGATCAAAGGCTTTAATGCGGAGCAGCAGGAAATTAAATCCTTTGAACTTGGAGTTGAAAGACTTTTTCTGAATGTGAAGGCGAGTCTGATGTCCACAAGTCTCATCACCAGCTCTGCTACATTTCTCCTGGGCCTGGCCTCAACGGGTATCATGGGTATCGGAGGATATATGATTATCAATGGTCAATTGACATTTGGTGAGTTTCTTGCTTTCACGCTTTATCTTGGTTTTATGATTGCGCCCATCGTTCAGATGAGCAACATTGGCAGTCAGCTGACAGAGGCGTTTGCCGGCCTTGACCGCACCGAAGAGCTGATGAACATGACACCGGAAGATGACGGTACAGTTCGCACCATCAAGATCGGAGCCATTCTGGGTGATATTGAATTTAAAGATGTGTCGTTTGCATATGAGGAAGGGAAAGAAGTTGTCAGGAATATTACGTTCAGCGCACCATCGGGATCAGTGACGGCGTTGGTAGGAACCTCCGGATCTGGAAAAACAACTATAGCGGGATTAGCGGCCTCTTTTATGACTCCACAAAGCGGGGTGATCACAGTGGATGCCGTTGATTTAGCGAAGGTGTCACTGGATAGTTATCGTAGTCAGTTAGGTGTGGTTTTACAAGATGATTTTTTGTTTGAAGGCACGATCCGGGAAAATATTTTATTCCCAAGGCCGAAGGCTACCGAACAACAAATATTAATTGCTGTGAAGGCAGCTCACGTCCACGAATTTACCGATCGTTTTGAAATGGGAATTGATACGTTGATCGGTGAACGTGGTGTAAAACTCTCCGGAGGCCAACGTCAGCGTATTGCGATCGCCCGCGCAATTCTTGCGGACCCACGCATTTTGATTCTTGACGAAGCGACGTCCAATCTTGATACCGAGAGCGAAGCATTTATCCAGGAAAGTCTCCGTAGCCTTATGAAAGGCAGGACTACGTTTGTCATCGCCCACCGTTTGAGCACGATTCGCCAGGCAGATCAGATTTTGGTGGTTGAAAATGGTAACATCGTAGAGCGCGGCAGGCACGAAGAGTTGATTGCTAAGAAGGGAAGGTACTTTGAGCTGTATACGTATCAGGCAAGGATATGAGGGAAGTTCTGAATAAATGCAGAATAATGAATGTTGAATGCTGAATAATGAATTTAGAAGTTAGGGCCCGCTTCGATTGACTTACTTCAACTTCTGCATTCAATATTCAATATTCGACATTCGACATTCAATATTCATAATTCAATTCAAACTTCATTTTGAATTCAGGATAAATGCAGAATAATGAATGTTGAATGCTGAATAATGAATTTAGAAGTTATGGTCCGCTTCGATTGATGAGGTTGCTCCACTTACTTTATACCCTATTCAAAACCACCACGTTCTTCGGCAATTTATTTTTAGTCCATTGCCTATGCATGACCATCGCCGCGCCCAGGGCTGAGGCTTGGGGCAGCGTTGCGGCGAATACTTCCAGAAACGGGAATGCATCTTTTAACAGCTTCATGAAAATCTTATTCTTGCTAAATCCTCCATCGACAAATAATTTTTTGGTATACGTGGACTGAAGAACAAGAGACGTGGATGTTTTCTGAAATCCTACAAGGTCAATCATTAATTGATAGTAGGCCTCTTCAGGTGATTTGAATGTTGACAAGTCCTTGTGAAAGAAGTCCCCACTAATCAACCGGGTCGGGTCAAGGCCGATGGCCGGCTCAAAATTGAATTCCATTCTCAGTTTTTCAACAATACGGTCATCGTAGGGGATGGTGTTGTGAAAGTCCGGTTTCTGATGAAAATATTCAGCGATTCTTTCAGCATGTTGCTCATGTGCGTGGCCGGCGAATAAACGCGAGGCTTTCACGGCCTCGCCTTGATAACTCAAATAGCACAAACAGTCATTTGCCAGCGCTGTTTCGGTGAGTGGAGAAGTGCTAAAGGGATTCAGAGTGATGTTCCATGTTCCTGTAGACAACAACACAAAATCTCTTCCGAATTGATTCAGATAGGGGACGAGCGCAGCGGAACTGTCGTGCAAACCGATACCGATGACAAGAGGATGGTTGTTCAACTCTATTGGAACTACTTTATCCGATGAAGCAATGGGAGCCAACTTCTGAATAATTTCTTCTTTGATAACCCATGGATGATAGCGATGATGTGTAAAGTCCCAAAGTCCGGTATGGCATCCGATGCTGGTGATATCGGTAAACGCCTGATGGCCGAATAAAAAGCTAAGGTATTGAGGCAGGTGTAATGAGAACCTGATCTTATTAAATAACATCGGTTGCTCACATTTCAACCGATACAATTGCATGCCTGAATTCAGACTCCCCAAGACCGGAGAGGCTGTTGCCAGTGAGAAACTATTCTCTCCTCCATACGTGTCATAAAACTTTTTCCGAAGACTGTCCGGGTAGGGCTTTAGATAATTATAAAGGGGCGTGACGAAGTTCCCGAAAGCATCGAGGTGAACAAGACTTGCGCCGTAAGCAGAAAAATTGATCGCTTTGATGTCAACATCAGGCGTGGTGGAAACTTCATTGATCGAATCGATCATCCAGTGTGTGAGTGCAGCGATGTCTTCGCACGGAAATCCATCCTCATCCAGGGTGTCAGGTAATTGAACGGATATTTCGGAGAGGACTTTAAGGTTGGAATCAAAGAGCAGGAGCTTCTTGTTGGTTCTTCCAATATCAAAAATTGCGATTGCGGGTGTCGGACCCATGCTAAAGTCCGCTGGCTGTAGTTTGAGATCCTCTCTCCTTGATCAACTTCTCGCGAACCCTCAGCTCGCGATACAATATGACAGGCTGGAGCGCCCCACCGGCTTTCAACCTCGCCTCCGCAACGAGCGGCCGGACATCCGTGCGGTATGCCTGTTGAAGTATATCCTGTGCGAGAACAACATCGTTTGATTTCTGGGCGGCCCCCAATGCTCTCCGGTCCACCAGCAAGGCTTGCGCATAGGCCATTTTAATAGCTTCGACCGACTGCAGTAAATCCTCCAGGGGATCTTTGACATTGTGCGACGCATCGATCATCCAACCTAGCGCTTCTGCGTGATTCATTTTGTTTGCATCCATACCTTCCAGGAGCTCATTGAAAATGAGAAATAACTGGTAGGGGTTAATGCTGCCCACCGTGAGATCATCATCCCCATATTTTGAATCGTTAAAGTGAAAGCCCCCAAGCTTTCTCTCCATCAGCAGCAGGGAAACAATCTGTTCGATGTTCGCATTCGGCAAGTGATGTCCAAGGTCAACGAGGGTATAGGCCTTTGGCCCAAGTTTACTGGCGTAGAGATACGATTGACCCCAATCACCCACGGTCATTGAGTAGAAGTTGGGTTCGAAAGCCTTGTACTCGATATACATTTTCCAGTTTCGGGGCAATGCCGAATAAATCTCTTCTAAGCTTTCGAGTGTGTGTTGAAAAGCTTGTCTGAAATTCAATTGGCCCGGGAAGCAAGATCCATCGGATAACCAAATGGTGATAGCAGTTGATCCCAGTGCTTGTCCGTGCCTGATCACGTCAAGGTTGTGTCGAATGGCTTGCTTGCGGATGGACTTATTTACATGTTGCAGAGACCCAAACTTGTAACTAAGTTTTTGGTTGGATTGATCCTGAAAAGTATTGGAATTTACTGCATCAAACGTCAAGCCATGGCTGGCCGCGAGATTTCGGATGGATTTGACGTTGTTAGGAACATCCCAGGGAATGTGCAGCGATATGGCGCCACTGGATTGATTGAGTGCGTGGAGCAGCCCGATATCTTCAATTTTTTCTTCTAGTGTGCGTGGCTCACCGCCAAGAGAAAATCTTCCAAACCGCGTACCGCCAGTTCCCAATGCCCAACTTGGAATGGCAATTTGAAACGCGATCAACTTTTTCAGTACGGTGTTGATGTTCGGAATATCTGGCGCCAGCTGTCCGTATTTCTTTTTATGATGGCCCATCAGGCGATCATTGTGTTTTTGAATACTTATTCTTTCAAGTTCCATAGCGTGGGAGTTCAGGACAAATAAAAAACTTCTTTAAGTTGGATGCTCCTGGGCGAGTGGTCAGGGTTGGTTGCCATGATGTCCTTCATGTAATCCCACCATTTCTTCATAATCGCATTCTCTGACAATTTATCCAGTGATTCAGAATGTGCGATTTTTAAGGTACCGAAAAGCAAGTGGGTTTCTTCATCAAAAAAGATAGAATAATCCCGTACGCCCGCTGACGTAAGCAATTGCTTCAACTCCGGCCACAGTAAATCGTGACGTCTTTTGTATTCTTCAGCCTGTCCGGCGTTAAGTTTCATTTTGAAAGCAAATCGCTCCATAAATTAGTCATTAGTCATTACTCACCCTCACCTTACAAATGCCATTGCCACGCCACCGTCAACATTCAACACATTGCCCGTTGATTTATTCAGCAGTCCACCCACCAGCGCAAAGCAGGCATTGGCAATATCTTCCGGAAGTATGACCTCATTCAGCAAGGTGCGTTTTGCGTAAAATGCCGGCAAATCCTCAATTTTAATACCATACGCTTTTGCGCGTCCTTCTGCCCATGCACCTTCCCATATTTTGCTATCGGAAATAACTGCATCGGGGTTCACCACATTGACACGTATTTTATCGGCACCTAACTCGGCTGCATTCAAACGACTGAGGTGCAGTTGCGCTGCTTTTGCCGATCCGTAGCCGGAATTATTAGGCCCTGAAACGAGAGCATTTTTGCTGACAATGTTAATCACATCACCACCCAAATTCTGCCTTCGCATAATCTCAACGCCACTTTGAGTGATCAAAAACTGACCTTTCACAAGAATATCATACAACAAGTCCCAATCCTTTTCGGTGTGCTCTTCGATTGACTTGGATATTGAAATGCCGGCGCAGTTTACGATGATATCGACCCCACCAAAAGCAAGAGCAGAAGTTCTAAACGCTTGTTTAATCTGCTCCCCATTCATGACATCGAGTAAAACCGAGGCGTAAGCGTCATTGCCAAAGTGGTTCTTAAATTCTGTATCTGCTTTTGTAAGGCGATCTTCATCATTGTCGTTGATGACTACACTGGCTCCTTCAGCAATAAATTTTTTAGCGATCGCTTTCCCGATGCCCCCTGCACTGCCGGTGATCAAGGCAATTTTTCCGGACAACGCTTTTGGTTTGGGCATCCGCTGAAGTTTTGCTTCTTCCAACAGCCAGTACTCAATGTCAAATGCTTCCTGGCGTGGGAGGGAAGTATACGTTGATATGGCTTCAGCGCCTTTCATCACATTGATGGCATTGATATAGAATTCTGCCGCCACCCGTGAGGTCTGCTTGTCTTTCGCAAAAGTGAACATTCCTATTCCAGGGTAGAGTATCACCACCGGGTTTGGATCACGCAAAGAAGGACTGTTTGGATGTTTATGTTTTTCATAATATCCAACGTACATTTTTCGATACGCTTCAAATTGTGGGAGGAGCTTCGCTCTCACACCCTTTGCATCCAAAAGGTCTTCTTCTGGTGTAAGGGTCAGCACCAGCGGACTGATTTTCGTGCGAAGAAAATGATCCGGGCAACTTGTGCCCATGGGGGCCAGCCGTTCCAAATCTTTTGAGTTAATGAATTCAAGCACCCGATCATCGTCGGTAAAATGACCCACCATTCGGCTATAGCCCGAACACAAACCACGAAGCGTGGGGGCCAAAGTGGCCGCTTGTTTTAACCGGCTTTCTTTTTGTATCGAATCCAGTTTGGCGCCACCAAAGACGGGTTTCTTTTTTCCGAGATTCTGCTGAATGTACTCCGCGCATTTTTCAACCACTTCCAACGTATTGACATAACTCTGATAAGCCGTATCGCCCCAGGTGAAAAGGCCGTGAGAGCCCAGCATGATTCCACGGATGCCGGGATTTTCATCCAGGCACTTCTTTAGTTTCAGTCCAAGATCAAAACCGGGACGTTGCCATTCGACCCACCCAATGGCTCCGCCAAATAATTCCTGGGTGATCTTCTTGCCGTCTTTTGATGCAGCGATGGCAATGGCGGCATCGGGATGCAAGTGATCAATGTGTTTGAATGGAAGAAATCCGTGAAGAGGTGTGTCAATAGACGGGGCTTTTGAGGCTATGTCATAGATGCAATGATTGAAGAGTTCAACCATCTCATCTTCATAATTAATTCCTTTGTAAACCGTTGTCAGACTCCGCAAACGGTCTACATAGAGGGCAGCCAATCCATTTCGTTTCATCGTACCTAAATCACCGCCCGAACCCTTTACCCGCATGACTTCCGTTTCTTTCCCCGTCAGGGGGTCTCTTGCCATTGCCTTGCAAGAAGTATTGCCGCCTCCATAGTTGGTGAGCCGCAAATCAGCGCCTAACAGGTTTGATCGATACACCAGTAAGGCAACTTCGTCACCTGCCATTGCGGATGCTTTCGAGGTGTCCCACAAATAGCTTACATGTTTGAATGCTTTTGACATGAGTGCCCTTTTTTAAATTTGATAAATCTAATCGTATGTCATTTGATGGAATTTCCGTACCCTACAAGCAAGACCGATAGAATGATCGTTAAAATTCCCATCGCAATGGTAGTTCTTGTTTTCGAACTCACACCTTTCCATTCTTTTGACAGGAAACCCCAACCGTTTGCGATGAGGATAATGAAGGCCATGTGCAAGATCCAGGAGCTGGCTCCGTTGCCCAGCTTGCTTTCGCCCATCCCATAAAAAAAGAATTGCAAAAACCAGGTTGTTCCAGCCACCGCCGAGAAAAGATAATTGTTGAGGAGGGGGGTTTTGACATTCGCATAGTCGCTGAAAGTCCTGTTGCGCGCATTCAATATCATACACCAAACAAAATTAGTAGACAATCCTCCCCACAACAAAACAACATACGTGACATTGTTTTGATACAATGGATTGAGTCCTGAAGCAACGGCCGCCTCAGCCATCGGCTTGCCGGCCTCGATACCAAAATTGAAGCAAGAGCTTAAAATGCCCGACAGGATGGCAACGGTTAGTCCTTTGACAAGGCTAAACTCAGGCACACTTTTTTTCTTTTCCGAGTCGGATAATTCGCCCTCTTTCATCAGGCCTGCCCTTCCGCAAAGGTAAATACCCAGCAAACAGATGGCCACGCCGGCCAGCACGATCCTGCCCCAGTGAGTGGAAAGCATTTCAGAAAAGGTAGTTTTGCCAAGTGCAGGAGAGAAGTTGTAATAGATCGAAGGCACCAACGCACCAAATGCCGAACAAAAACCAAGTACAACAGAGTTCCCCAGCGACATGCCCAGGTAGCGGACACCCAAGCCGTAGGTTAGTCCACCAATTCCCCAGAGCAGTCCAAACGTGAACACATATTTTAATGTAGCAACAGGAGTGGTGCTTATAATTTCAGAAAAGCCTGGAAGGGTGAGCCAGGCAGCGAGCGGAGGGACAACAAGCCAGGAAAACAATCCTCCTATGATCCAATAGCTTTCCCAGGCCCAGCCCTTCACTTTTTTAAAGGGCATATAAAAACTACCTGAAGCAAAGCCTCCAATGAAGTGGAAAATTACACCCAGGATGATTTGCACGATGTTCTTAGGGAATGTAGTGTGACAACTAATCTATTTCTACAGCAAGGGTGAGTGGCAAGTGGTAAGTGGTAATCGGTGGTTCAGTGAGTCATGTTTGACCGATTACTGTCACTGATCACCACTCACCGACTACCGGTACTAAAGCGATACCTACCTGACCCTGTGCTAAGTATAATATACCCGCCTTCAGTTCCCAACACTTTGATGTCACTTACACCGGGCAATGGTTTTCCATTTTCTAAAATATTGGAAGCAGCAGCAGCAGGCACAAAGATGGAAGCGGAGGTGTTTACGGGTATTTCAACATCCATTGTTAGTTTTCCATTTTCCACCTTCCAGTGTGAGCTTACTTTGCCGTAGCAGGATTGAAAATCGGCGCCGGCAAACGTCAAATTGCCGCCGACGTGAGGTTTAATCTGAATATGCCTGTACCCAGGGGCGTCTTCGTAGGTGTCAATACCGGCAACGGTTCGATACATCCAATCACCAATGGCACCATAGGCATAATGGTTAAACGAATTCATGCCGGGTGTTTGAAAAGTACTATCCGGCTTAATGCCATCCCATCTTTCCCAGATTGTAGTGGCACCCATTGTAACAGGATACAGCCAGGAGGGGTACGTTTTTTGTTCAAGCAATTGATACGCAACATCCGTGTAGCCAAAGCGACTGAGCACATGACACAAATAGGGGGTGCCCAGAAATCCGGTAGTAAGATGATTGTTATACGATTTCACATTTTGAACTAACTTCTCTGCCGCCTGTTGACGCCGGGATTCAGGAAGCATGTCAAAATTCAAAGCAAGAACATAGGCGGTTTGTGTGCTGGAAACCAATCTGCCATTTGACGTGAGGTATTCTTTTACAAAGGCATCTTTAACGTTACGCAGAAGATCAGTGAACGTGGCAACATCTTCTTTCTTTCCTAAGACTTTGGCTGCATTGATCAGCAACTGCGCAGAGTGGGCAAAGAAAGCCTGCGCGATCAGATATTTATCCGTGACGGCTGACCTTCCATCGTTATCATCAAAGGGTCGATAGAAAAGCCAGTCGCCAAAGTGGAATCCTTTGTTCCAAAGATAGTTTGTGCTACTGCGCTCCATAAATCCGACCCAACCTTTCATACTTTCATATTGATCTTCGAGTATTCTTTTATCCCCATACGCCAGGTACATGTTCCATGGAATAATGGTGGCAGCATCCGACCACCCGGCCGAACCAGCAGCGCGGGCCCCAAGAACATTGGGAATGACAAAGGGAACGCTTCCATCTACCTGATCAGCCGCAAGGTCTTTTAACCATTTTGAAAAGAAATTATTTACGCCAAAGTTGAAAGCCGCCGTCCTGGAGAAGGCCTGCGCATCACCTGTCCAGCCGAGTCGTTCATCGCGTTGTGGACAGTCCGTGGGTACATCAAGAAAGTTTCCTTTTTGTCCCCATTGGATGTTGTGCTGCAATTGATTGATGAGTGGATGGGAACATGTGAAATTGCCGGTAGGCTTCATGTCAGAATACAGTGTGATGGCATTAAAGTTCCCGGGATTTATTTCTCCCGGATAGCCTTCGATCTTTATGTACCGGAATCCCTGAAAAGTGAAGTGTGGTTCGAAGAATTCTTCGCCGCCGCCTTTTAAGAAATAAACATTTTGTTGCTTGGCAGGCCGTAAATTCTCCGTATAAAAATTACCCTGCTTGTCCAATACTTCGGCATGGTATAAAATTATTTTATCACCAGCAGTTCCTTTCACGTTCATTTGCACCCAACCCACCAGATTCTGTCCGAAATCAATTACCCGCTCACCTTTTGGCGTTGTAATGAGTTTGACAGCCTTAAGGGTTTCGTGTTTTTTTATTGGCTCATTGTAGGTAGCCACCAAGTTGTGAGCATCACCATTTTTTGTTTTAACGCCCGACCAATTGGCGTCCGAATATCCCACAATTTTCCAGCCTATTTTTTCTTTTCGTGCGTCGATTGTCTCACCGTTGTAGATATCTGCCTTCATAATGCTTCCGGTAGAACTTTTCCAGGATTCATCGGACACAATTATCCCGGAAGTTCCATCAGTGTACCGAAGTTCCAGTTGAAAGAGCAGGGCCAAATCTTTACCGTAAAAATTCTTTTGTCCTCCAAATCCTATGAATCCACGATACCAACCGCTTCCCAGGACAACACCCACAGCATTTGTCCCTTCTATGAGTAATCCTGTGACGTCATATTGCTGGTATTGCAAGCGCCTGGAGTAGCTCGTCCAGCCAGGTGTTAAGTAAGAATCACCGACACGCTTTCCGTTGATGCTTGCTTCGTACAGTCCTTCTGCTGTAATATATGCGGTAGCTGATTTAATTTTTCTTGAGGCCTTAAATTCTTTACGAAATAATGGACTGGGACGATCAACCGTATCTTCTTTATATCCAACCTGTATCCATTTAGCTTTCCAATCGTCAGGCTTCAGAAGTCCCATTTGCCAAAAGGCCGGATCACTCCACGGAGAGATGTTGCCCATTTGGTCCCACACCCGTACCTGCCAGAAATAATTTTTTCCGGACTCAAGGGGCGTGCCACTATATGGGACATAAACAGATTGGTCAGAAGGAACTTTCCCGGTATTCCAGCTACCTCCCTTTTTTAAGGTCACCGGATCATTGCTCACCCGGATTTCATAAGCCGATTGCATCACATTTCTTTTGTCCGAAATCAATTGCCAGCTAAACCTCGGTTGAAGTATGTCCAGACCAACGGGATTTGAAAGATTTTCACACAATGGGTTTTGTACCGTAACCTGTGCGGTGGCAATAAAGCTTAGCAATTGCAGGCCTATCGAATAGAGAAATGTCTTCATATCAACGGGATAAAATGGTTGATAAATATCGCAATGATTCGGAACAAACTGACTCCGCCCCAAAAATATATATACTTGTTGGTACTTTTGAGGGATTGGGCGATGCCTATTCACTTAATAATCTTAATCTGTGCACTATCCTGTTCTCGATATTCTCCCGGAGCTAAAGGAAAAACTTCAACATAACAAACTAATAATTCTTCAAGCTCCACCCGGAGCAGGAAAGTCAACAATACTGCCGTTGCATCTTTTGGATGAAACCTGGCTTGCGGGAAGGAAAATTGTGATGCTGGAGCCACGAAGGCTGGCTACAAAAGCAGTTGCTCAACGTATGTCGGACCTCCGACAAGAAAAGGTTGGTGAAACAATTGGTTACCGTGTCCGCTTTGATACAAAAGTCAGTACTCAAACCCGGATTGAAGTGGTCACGGAGGGAATCCTCACGCGGATGATTCAATCGGACAATAGTCTGGATGAAACAGGCCTTCTTATATTTGATGAATTTCATGAACGGAGTCTTCACGCTGATCTTGCCTTGGCGCTGAGTTTGCAGATTCAGCAGGTGTTACGTGAAGATTTGAGAATTCTCATTATGTCTGCCACATTGGATGGCGATCAGCTTTCTTCAGCGCTTGGTGGTGTTCCCATCATTACTTCTGATGGTAAACAATTCCCGGTAGAAATCAAATATTCTTTACATGATTCGGACACGCATATTTCGACGCAGATGGTACTGGCCATTCGTAAAGCGTTACGCGAACAACCGGGTGACATACTAGCTTTCTTACCGGGTGCAGGCGAGATCCGCCGCACACAACAATCCTTGGAGGAGGATGGTGTACGTGTCTCTATCCATCCGCTGTATGGTGATTTACCTTTTCGGCAACAACAGGAAGCCATTCTTCCACGAAGCAATGGTCAAAGAAAAATAGTGCTGGCCACGTCGATTGCCGAGACATCGCTAACGATAGAAGGAATTGGCATCGTAATCGATGGCGGGCTCTCGCGTGTGCCCCGTTTTGATCCGCGAAGTGGCCTGACCAGACTGGAAACAGTTCGTGTTACAAGAGACTCGGCCGATCAGCGGGCAGGAAGATCCGGCCGGCTTGGACCTGGTGTTTGTTATCGGCTTTGGACCGAGGCTGTTCAACGAAACTTACTGCTTCAGCGCAAGCCAGAAATTTTAGAGGCGGACCTTGCTTCCATCCTTCTTGAATTGTCGCAATGGGGGATAAAAGATGTTAAAGAACTAACCTGGATAACAACTCCACCGGCCGGTGCGGTGAGCCAGGCAAAAGAATTATTGATCCAACTGGATGCCCTTGATGAAAATGGTATCACGCAACGTGGTAAAAAGATGTTACGGTTGCCGACGCACCCACGAATCGCTCACATGCTTAACATTACACCCGGTCAGTCGCGTTCGAAAAGGGGTGATCAAGCGCTGGCTACCGACATCGCTGCTTTGCTGGAAGAACGTGATCCAATGGAAAAGGAGTCTGGCGCTGATATGACCTTAAGGCTTGAGGTCCTTCGGAAATGGAGATCCGGTGAAAAAGTTACTGCGGATAGAAATACCCTTGAACGTATTGAACGACTGGCAACAAATTGGCGAAGAATTTTAAACGTTGAAGTTGACAATACCCATCCTTCTAATTACGAAGTAGGAAAGCTTGTGATGGCTGCCTATCCTGAACGCATCGCTCGGCAGCAAGGAAAGCAAAGCGATTATTACACAATGGCCAATGGTCGTGTTGCAAAATTGCCGAATCATGATCCATTGATTCATGAGCCCTGGTTGTGCGTCACACAGCTTGATGCCGGTCAGCGGGAAGCAAAAATATTTTTAGCAGCTCCGGTTAGCGAGGATGATCTGGTAGCGATTTCAAGAGAGACGGTGACGGTAAGTTGGGATGAGGAGCGTAATATGGTAACAGCTGTATTGGAAAAACGAGTGGGAGGGCTGATACTGCAAGGAAGGCCGGTTCAGAAAATCAACGTAGACGAGAAAAGCAAAGTATTGTTTGCGATCATTCGTCAAAAAGGGTTAAAGATGCTCGGGTGGAGCAATGATTGCGTCTTGCTGCAGGCGCGCATTCAAAGTCTAAAACGGTGGCGACCAGAAGAAGATTGGCCGGATGTCAGTGATGAACATTTATTGGAAACCCTGGAGACGTGGCTGTCTCCTCACATCACAACAGTTTACAAACAATCTGAACTTGAAAAATTGGATGGCAAGACAATTCTTAGTAATCGGTTGCCGTGGAATTTACAAAACAAATTGGAATCGCTCGTGCCCACCCGGATGTCCGTTCCCAGTGGCTCTCATATTGGCATTCAATATTTCTCCGACGGGAGACCTCCGATCATGGAAGTGCGTTTACAAGAAATGTTTGGCCTGTTGGAAACACCCACCGTTAATGGAGGTCGCACTAAAATCCTCCTTCATCTACTTTCGCCGGGCTATAAACCTGTTCAAGTGACACAAGACTTAAAAAGTTTCTGGCAAAGCACGTATCACGAGGTTCGGAAGGAGTTGAGGATGCGCTATCCAAAACATTCGTGGCCGGAAGATCCGTGGACGGCGTTGGCGGTGAGGGGGGTGAGGCCTCACCCCTAACCCTTCTCCGGGGGAGAGGGGAACGGAGGGCATCCTGTTTGTAGAAAAGACATGCAAATTTTTATTAAGTCTCGGCGAGGCTACCTGTTGTCCGTAGTTGCAATTTTTATAATTGATCAGGCATGAGATTCTTCAGATAATTTTCGATATATGTATTGACCTGTTTCCTCCTATACTGCATAATAAATCTTGGATGAGCGAGTGGTATTATTTCTTTAAACCAATGGTGTTCTTCATTCAATTTTTTAAGAAACTCAAAATTCTTTCCTTCTCCAATGCAAAAGCATTTTTCCTGCCGCATGCCAATCGAAATTATTTTGGTGATTGATTCAATGACGAATGGCGTGACGGCTTTTTGAAGTTTCTTGTCGTCGTAGTAATTTATATTTTTCCCGTCTTTTGTGAAGCCTAATGGGGAAACCGCTGAAACGAAATAGTTCTCGTAAAATATTTTTGGGCCCCCGAAAGCTTTGATCATGTGATAGATGAAATCGGCGGAAAGCTCTGCTTTCTTTGGAAATGTATTTTCTATCCCGCATACCGTTTGCAATTTGACCGGGTCGGTAAACGAAATACCGGTGGTACCGGATCCGAACCTGCCCGGATTAATTCCTAGCAACAAGGTCCGCAACCGTTGATCGTGATAAAAAGTATGGTAGAATTGTTGACAAAGGCTGAATGCGTAATCTTCTTGATAAGGATTCATCAACCCGATTCCTTTGGGTAGTGCAGTCGTGATTCTCAACTGTTTGTAAAAAGCAAGAATGTTGTCGGCGATCATCGTTGATGTACGCTAATTTTTTAAGCCCAAAGCCATCAAAAGCTGAAAGCTAGATGCTAAAAGCTGAAAGTTAAAAGCTGAAAGTTAAAAGTTAAAAGTTAAAAGCCTAAAGCTTGGTCGCTACTTTCTACTTTCCACTAATCCCCAATCTCAAAAGCGCTCTTATAAAATTCTTCCTTCTGCAGGAACTCCAGCAATTCAACATAAAACGGATGTGAGCCAAGCGTAGCGCTGTCACCGATCATGATCAGTTTTTTTCTTGCCCGGGTCATGGCTACGTTGGTTCTGCGGATATCGCTGAGAAAACCCACTTCTCCCTTGTCATTGCTGCGCACAAAGCTGATGGCGATGACGTCCCGTTCCTGACCCTGAAAGGCATCTACCGTATTAATAGTGATCAGTTTGTGAAGTGGCTCAAGTATGCCTGAGGCTTCTGCAAGTTTATGGAGGTGATCAACCTGTGCCCGATATGGGGTGATGATGCCCATCGTTAAATTTTGTTCCAGCCATTCTTCAGGCCCGATGTCCTCTATCAGCTTTTCAGTAAGCTGGATCAGTAATTGGGCCTCTTCTTCGTTGAAACGACTCAATGTCTCGGGATCCTGCGCTTCGGTATAACCACAGCCAGCGGTGTCAATAAATTCTATTGGGGACTGATTGGGCCGCAGCAATTCATTTCTTACCGATTCATGTGCAATTAATTCATCTTTATAAAAATAGTACGACGAAAACTTCATGATATGTTGATGCATGCGGTATTGCACCCGCAACATGGAAGAACGATCCGGATACTTTTCAATACCTTTTTCAAAAAGAGTTTTCGACAGACCTGCCCTGACAGCGTCTGTTGATTTGATGGTGGGGGGCAGTTGACAATGGTCGCCTGCGAAAACTACCCGTTCTGATTTCAGAATTGGTATCCAGCATGCTGGCTCAAGGGCCTGGGCTGCTTCGTCAATAAAAACAGTTTTGAATTTTTTCCCTCGAAGAACCGGATGAGAGGAGCCAACAAGTGTGCTGCAGATCACCTGGGCAGTATTGAGTAAATCGTTTACAATGTAAAACTCCAACAAATCCGCATCCGACTTGAGCAAACGGACTTCTTCTTTTAACAGTCTTTTCTGTTCTCTTTCGTGATGACCAAAGTTGCGTTTGTATTTGGAAGCCATGCCGCGCAGTTGCTCCAGTTTTTTTCGGAGCAACCGTAACTCCGAAAAATTGGGATGTGCTGCAATGCGGGCGTCCAATGTTTTACTAAGTGTTTGTTCTGTGACGCGTGCCGGATGTCCAATGCGCAAGACATTCAATCCCTGTTCGCTTAGTTTCTCCACCAATAAGTCAATGGCAGCGTTACTGGGCGTGGATACCAATACTTGCATTTCTATTTTAACGGTGTGCAAAATAGCCTGCACCAACGTAGTAGTCTTACCAGTACCAGGCGGACCGTGGATGAAAGCGACATCCGGGGTGGTGAGAATTCTTTGGAGAGCACCGTTCTGACTACTATTTAAATTGGAAGATGCTGTCAGATTCTGGTTACTGGATTCTGGATTCTGGTGGCTGGCTTGCACCAGTAAAACCTTTGATGGCGAGTTACTTAATTCTGGGTTTTCTCTGCCTGCATCCCCCAAAAGTATTTCGCGCAGTTCAGCCAATCGATTGGCATCGGCTTTCATTACTGCCTTCATCGCATGCTCCATCTCCTTATAGGTCATGTCATCAAACATCACGTCTACTCCAAGCATGCCATCGTCAATCCAGGACGGAAGATCATCTCCATTGACGGTCATGACAAGAGTATTGTCGCTTACATAGTTGACGACCCCGTTGACGTGTTCTTTTTCCGGTTTGCCGGAAGCATTGCTAAACAAGCTAACCAGTTTGCCGCTTTGAAAACTGTGAGGTTGATCGAGATGGTTGGTCCGATCCAGTTCAATAATGATCCGTTCTCCTGTACCAATGTAATCCCGCTTGAGTCGTACAGGGTACCAGGTGACACCTTCTTTCGTCCGCTGGCTGAGCGACCGAAGCAGCACCTTTTGCCTGTACTGCTCCAAATCGGCCTGGCGTTCGAGCTTGATGAGCTCAAATGTTGCCTGAAGTTGCTGGATCGAATTCATAAAGGCAGCAAAAGTAGTGATGGCCGGTGGCAGTTGATTTTTTATTTTTAGCTATTTTCAGGAAAAAATCCAGCCCGATGAATCGAACACCAATAATCCAAATGTTGAGCACAGGGATACTATTCCTTTTAACATTCCACCTTCAAGCTCAGCAATATGATATCGTCATTCTCAATGGAAAGATTGTTGATGGCGCGGGTAACTCCTGGTACTATGGCGATGTGGCTGTGAACGATGGGAAGATCGCAAAGATTGGGAAGGCTGTTGGCTGGAATGCCACACGTGTAATTGATGCGAAAGGCCTGATTGTAGCGCCTGGGTTCATCGACGTGCACACGCATATTGAAGGAAACGATTTGAAAGTGCCTACCGCTGGTAACTTTATCATGGACGGCGTCACCTCCGTGGTAACCGGAAATTGCGGTGGCTCAAACGTTGATATCGCCGGGTATTTCAGGCAACTGGACAGTGTAAAAACTTCCATAAACGTTGCTACACTGATTGGACACAACAGTGTACGGAGAAAAATAATGGGGGATGGTCAGCGCGATCCTTCTGCGGAAGAGCAGTTGAAGATGGAACAAATAGTAGCCAGGGCAATGCAGGAAGGGGCGGTTGGCTTATCCACCGGGTTGATTTATGTGCCGGGAACTTATTCAAAAACTCCGGAAGTGATTGGTCTTGCCAAAGCAGCATCCAGGTACAATGGTGTGTATGCTTCTCACATTCGCGATGAAGGAGATCATGTAACTGAAGCCATTGAGGAAGCGATTAATATCGGGCGTCAGGCCAACATTCCTGTTGAGATTTCACATTTTAAGGTTACTTATAAACCCAACTGGGGTCGCTCGGTAAGCACCGTGGCCCAGGTTGAAAAGGCGCGCAAGGACGGGATCGATGTGACCATTGACCAGTACCCCTATGTTGCAAGCAGCACAACCTTAAATACACAAATTCCCAATTGGGCGTTGTCCGGAGGAATGGATTCGGTGAAGATCAGGTTAAAAGACCCGGGGATGCGTCAGAAAATAAAATTGGAAATACTTGAAAGTTTGAAGAAAAGGAAAATCACGAACTATGGATTCGCCATCGTGGCCTATTATGCTGCCGACACGGCGTTCAATGGTAAGAATATTTCGGAAGTCAATCTTCTAAGAAATAGAAGACCAACTCTTTTGGCTGAAGCAGAGACGGTTCTTGAGATGGTTGAAAACGGAAGCGCGAGCATGATTTATTTCAGCATGAACGAAGACGATCTGAAGCGAATCATGCAGTTCCCATTCAACATGTTTGCCTCGGATGCCGGTATTGCCCGTTACGGATCGGGTATGCCGCACCCACGGGCCTATGGCACCAATGCACGCGTGTTGGGCGAGTATGTCCGGCTGCTGAAAGTAATTCCCCTGGAAGAGGCGATCCGACGCATGACCTCACTCCCCGCCCAGAAATTTCAGTTGAGAGACCGCGGACTTATCCGCGAAGGCATGGCTGCCGATCTCGTCATTTTTGATGAAGCTAATGTTGGCGATCAATCAACATTTGTTAAACCACATGCCTATTCCAATGGATTTAATTTTGTGATGGTAAATGGACAGGTTGTGGCGGAGAATGGAAAACACACGGGTGTGCGAAGTGGTCAGGTGCTAAAAGGTCCCGGTTTTGGGTCTGGATCAAAGTAGTTTGGTGATTTTCGTTTGAAGTAATTGTTTTTCTGTTGGCGAACGTGTGAGGAGCATTGCATCTTCAAAATACTTTTTTGCTTCATAAAAATTTCCAAGTTGAGCGTGCCATTCGCCCAATGCAGCAGGATAGAGGTAGTAATTCTTCAGGGGACCCTTATCTGATATTTGTTGTATCTCTTCTAGTGCTGCTTTCGGACCGTTTACTTCGGCGTAAACGATTAATCGGTTGAGGGTGATTAACGCATCCCCCTTGATTTCCAGGAGCCAGTCATATAGCTGAAGAATTTTTTTTCAATCGGATGTACAAGAATTCTTTCATACTATTTTTTTTAAGGTTGATAATTTTTTTAGACCACATTCCAATGACGAACAGACTTGGTCAATATGGACATACTTAAAAATTAAAGCATTAAAGATAAGGACAAAACAAGACGATTGATGGCAACGGAAACTCAATTTAACCTTAAAATAACCTTGAACAACCCTCACGATTTGCCCCAAAATCGCTACTTTTACCTACAACCAAAGCATTAATCCAGATGAAGAAAATACTAGTCCCTACAGATTTTTCCAAAGAGGCCGCTACGGCCACGGATGTAGCATTTGACATTGCAAAAAAATCAGGTGCAGATCTCATACTACTTCATGTAGTAGAAGAAACCACGGGTGGTTCCTTCAATGTGGAGGGCCAGGTACCCTATACCGGCCGGCAGGAAGACCGCCTCTTTATGTTGAAACTTATTGAAAAATCCCGCAAGCAATTGCAAAAAGTCGTAGCAGATCCACGTCTGGCGGCGGTACGTGTGGATGGACTATTGCGGATTGGGAATCCGTATCATGGGATGAGGACAATTATTGTCGAACAGAAAGTAGATCTTGTGGTAATGGGGACTTCCGGCAGGACGGGAATTGATGGAATGTTAATTGGTTCCAATACGGAAAAAATCATACGGACTTCTCATTGCCCGGTGCTCACAGTTATGAAGAAGCCAGCCTCTTCCGATTTCAAAAACATTGTGTACGCCAGTTCCTTGTCACAAGAGGAAGAAGTTTTTTCGCGAATCATCCAGCGTACCCAGAAAATCTACAACTCAACCATTCACCTGGTAAGAATAAATACACCCGGTGATTTCCAACGTGATCATATCGTGAAGGGTTACATGGACAAATTTGCAAAGAAGCTGGGTTTAAAAAACTATACCCTCAATATCTTCAATGATCTTACAATAGAGGAAGGAATTATTCGGTTTGCAGATCAAATTAATGCTGATCTGATCGGTATGGCGACACATGGCCGCTCAGGATTTGCTCACGTAATTGCTGGCAGCGTAGCAGAGGAAGTGGCCAGCCACGGTTCGCGCCCCGTTCTCACGTTTGTTGTGAAGCGTTAATATTTTTCAATCCTTTTCCAATACTAAGTCGTGCTTCCGGTAAGCGGAGTCACGACTTTTTCATAAAATGGTTTTTGGGTTAACTTTGAAAGTTGAAAGACTATTATAAAATACTGCGTGTCAGCCGGCAAGCGAAGACGGAGGATATCAAGCGTGCATATCGAAGGCTGGCGATAGCATTTCACCCGGATAAAAATCAATCCGCAGAGTCTTCCTCTCTTTTCCAGGAGATCAATGAGGCGCATGCGGTGCTGTCGGATCCTGCCAAGCGCGGACGATATGATCAATTGTTAAATGGTGGATTTATTTCGGAAGGTCCAATCCCTGGACAACGGTGGCACCGGGATCCGGCCTACCGGAAGAGGCATCAACCAGGCTACCGGCCGCCGCCACCGCGACCGTCAGAGACTTTGCTTATGATGGCGCACCTGCTAAAATACCTGCGGCTCATTTCATTTGCCGGTATCTTCTATTGTGCTTTTCTCTTGTTGGATTATGCCCTTCCATTTCGGGTTAGCGAGGAAAACGTACTACCCGAAAGCCGCCGGACTCACAACTGGAAATCCTATCACGTGCCCAACGTGCTGGTCACGGATAAGGGCCATCAATTTCCGGTGCCGTTTAATGGAGTTGATTATTTTCCTGTAGAGTCACAGGTGAACGTTTTTACTTCTAAACTGCTAAACGTGCTGGTGAAAGTGGAAACAAAAAATAAAAGTTACACGATCCGCCGTCTGGATTCCATCTATCAAAACTTTTTGTGGGTGCCTGCTATTCTACTGGTTGTCTCGGTGATGGGATTGATACTCAAAAATGGAATTGAGTTTCGTTTTAACGTGGGGGTGTTAATTTGCTTCGTATTATTCTTTAACCTTGTGTTTATGATTTTTTCAATTTTATGAAGAAGAATGATTGGAAAAAACGAGCAGGAGTCGTGTATTCGACAGACGCTAACTTTTATTTTCAGCAGGCTACATCTTCCGACGCTGACACGCTGCCTCCTTCACAACAAAACCTTCGGGTCATGCTGGATAAAAGCGGAAGAGCCGGTAAACAAATGAGTATCGTTTCAGGATTTGTCGGTACTATCGCAGACCTTGAAGTGCTAACCAAATTGTTGAAAACAAAATGTGGCGTTGGAGGCTCTTTTAAAGATGGCGAGATATTGATCCAGGGAGACGTGCGGGATAAGCTCGTTCAAGTCCTTTCGCAAGCGGGTTATAAAGCTAAAAAATTGGGCGGCTAGTCAGCGGGCTTCCCATTCTCAGATCCCATGCGAAATTTTAAGCACTGGGTTATTCAGGATTCTCCTGGTATCGACTTAGTCCAACGAAACAAATTTGAGACCAATTCCTGTTTACGAATGCCTATTCATTTTTCAATGTCTCAGCAGGATTTACGCTGGCAATCTTCATGGTGAGGTAGCTTAACGTACCCCAGGCCAGCAAAAGCAATAGACCACCGGAGGCTATAAAAATCAATGGATTAATGCCAGTTCGGAAATTAAAGTTCTCAAGCCATTGGCTCATCATCCACCAGGAAAGGGGTACAGCCAGTATAATGGCGATCAGCACCAGGCGGGTAAAATCTTTCAGGAGCAATACCATTAAACCAATCACCGTTCCACCAAGAACTTTACGGACACAGATTTCTTTTGTTTTCTGACGGAAATTTAACGCAGCAATGCCCAGCAAGCCGAAACAAGCGATTGCTACCGCCAGGGTTGAAAACATTGCTAAAATATTTGCCATGTTTTGCTCAGAGGCATATTGCTGACTCAATTGGTCTTCCAGGAACGAAAATTCAAAGTCAAAACGGTCATCGAATTTCTTCCAGGCAGTTTCTACTGATTTTATGGTAGTGGAGAACTCAGCCGTCTTCAGTTTGACAAGTACATAATTAAAGTTGGGGGTTAGCTTGAAAATCAATGGGCGAACGGGTTGATGCAATGATTGGTAATTAAAATCTTTAACCACACCGATTACCGTTCCTTTAAACAGGGTGCCATCGCGGTTCCAGTTGATCTCCTCGTTTGATCCATTTTCTAAACGAAGGTTTTTTTGGGCTGTTTCGTTGATAATAAAACCATCACGGTCGGCTGGATTTTCTTTGGAGAACGCCCGGCCATCAGCAAACGTAATATTGAGCACGTTGAAGAAGTCATAATCTACGTAAGCATCGGAGGCTGAAATTTCATTCTCAGGATCATTCGTTGCAAATATGGAATGTTGGTTAAAAGAACGGCCCGGAATATTGGATGCAGCAGAAACCATCTTTATTCCCGGCACTTTCAGTAACTCGTTCCGTAATTCTTCAATTTTAGGATTGACCGCATCCCTGTTTTTCACTGGAATAATGATTACTTCCTCCTGGTCAAAGCCCAGTGATTTATGCCGGATGAAACTAAGTTGGTTATAGATAATAACGCTGGAAGATATCAACACCATAGAGGCAATAAACTGAAATACGGTGAATGCCTCCCGCACACCGGTGCCTTTCGGACTTTGCAAATACTTGCCTTTTAAAACCTGGCCGGGTTCAACGGCTGACAAGTACAGTGAAGGATAAATTCCGGCAAGTAGTCCCACCACAATTCCCATCACGACAAGGATCAAAAGAAAACTGGTGTAATTAATCACCACTTGACTTCCAATAAAAAAACTTAAAAGCGGCAGTGTCAATTCAATCATCAGGGAAGACACCAGCACGGCGAGGAAGGCCACCAGCACCGACTCCCCCATAAATTGGAAAGCCAATTGTTTTCGGAAGGCCCCCAGGGTTTTCCGAATTCCAATTTCTTTGGCCCTTTCGGCAGATAACGCCGTTGTCAGGTTGATAAAATTTACACAGGCGATCACCAGAATGAGAAGAGCGGCGGCGGTCATCATGTAGATGTAATCGATATTACCGTTAGCCTCAAGTTCCCATCGTAAGTTTGATCTGAGATGAATATCAGTTATTGGCTGAAGCCTAAAACCATAATGTTTTTCAGCCAACGAACGAAAATCTTCTGGTGACCAGGCTACATATTTCTTAACCCAATCAAGAAGTTTGCTTTCCAATACCTTCACGTCGGTGCCTGGTCTCAAGCGGAGGTAATCATAGTGCCCGAAGTCTCGCCATGAAAAAAAATCACCCCAGCCAGGATCCAGTTTGATGGTAACATAGGATACCAGGAAATCAAAATGAAAGTGAGAAGTGGAAGGAACGTCCTGGAAGATGGCGGTCACTTCCACCAAACGCTTATCATCATTCACCGCTAGTTGCTTGCCGATTGGGTTTTCGTCGCCAAAATATTTTTTTGCCATCGATGCAGAGAGTAGAATACCTCCGGGTTTCCGGAGTGCCTTGTTTGCATTGCCGCTGATTAATGGAAATGTAAAGACCTCAAAAAAACTACTGTCAACCGCCAGCACATTTCGTTCATCATACCGAATATCTTTTTGCAGGTTTCTGATCGAGAAGGTCTGTTTCGTCAATCCCGGTCCCCAGATGGGAGTAAGGCTTACGGCGCTTTCAACTTCCGGAAAATCCTGGACAAGCGCCTGCGCCATGGGATGGGGCACCCGTGTTTGCGGGTTTTCATCTTCCCAGGTAATGCGGTAAATATTTTCAGCATTCGCGTGAAAACGATCATAACTAAGCTCCTGTTTCAGGTATTGCAGAATGAGAAATACACACGCTAGGCCCAACGCCAGGCCGAAGATGTTAATGAACGAGTACGTTTTATTTTTTAACAGATTTCGAAAGGCGATGGTAAGGTAGCTTATGAGCATGGCGTGCGTTTAGATCAATTGTTTCCAATTGACATGCCAATTTGATAATACAGATTTTTGAAATAAATAGCCCCTTTTGTGAATATAAATTGTTCATTTCCGAACGGAATTGTTCGATTGCGGGCGGAGGTGACAATATGAGAATTGAGAAGCTGAGAATTCTCAACTTCTCAACTTCTCGCTCCTCAAGCTACTTTCCTTCTTTCAGTTTTCTCAATTCGCCTCCCAGGTTAGGGTTCATAGCGTTATCAGCCCACACCAATGCCTCTTTCAGGTTTATATAATTCGTTTACATTGGGTATCTCAATCTTAAAAGGTATTTTTTTGTTTCCCCACTGTAAGAAAGCGATGGCCGAATTCCGCTTGCGATTATCAAAGCCATAGGTGTGGTTTTCAGTGTACTCAGCATCTTTTGGTGTGACATCTGCTCGCAAGGCATCTTCCTTCTGATCATAGATCACGGATTACAAAGATTGCCCGGATTCATCCGCTTAAGTCCATGCAATCCGCGTAATCCGTGATCCCCGTGATCCCGTGATTAAGGATGTAATTTCGGATTGTCCGGCACCACCATTCTTAAGCTACCGGGAACTAACCTCACATCAAAAGTTGCTTTTGGTTCCATAGCCTCGCCATCGATATGGTAAGGCATTGGCCGGTCGAATCCTATTTTAATGTGTTTTCCCTGAACTACTTCCACGAACCTGGAACGATTCATATGTCCGCTGAACATCTTTTGTGCAAAAGCGACGGCCTGAGCAATCGGCACTTTTTTAATGAAGCAAACATCAATAAGTTGATCGCATACAGAAGCAAACGGAGATATTTTTGCATTGTTTCCAAATTGCGACGAGTTGGCCAAAGCAAGAATGAAGGATTTGCGCTTTAATATTTTTCCATCCAATTTTATTTCGACGGGAAACTCTTTGAACCCGGGAAATTCCTTCATGACCAACTTACCATAGCTGATAAGTCCGCGCTTTCCATTTCTTCCAAATTTACCGGCCACATGTGCATCAAATCCGATGCCCGATACATTTACCGAGAGCAGATCGTTTATCCGCAAAGTGTCCATCGTTATAATTTTATGCCGGTCCAGTAACCGTAGTGCCAGTTGTGTCTTAAGAGGTATGTGCAGGTGGCGCGCGAGTCCGTTGCCAGAGCCTGTGGGGAGAATACCCATCGCGGCAGGCGTATTGACAAGACCTTGCGCCACTTCATTTACCGTACCGTCGCCACCCATTGCGAACACGCGTTCGAAGCCGGAGGCTACCGCCTGACGGGCGAGTTCAGTTGCGTGGCCCTTGTGTTGCGTGTATTCAATAGTGCCCTCCAGTTGCAATTGGGCACACATATCAATGATTCGACCTTCAATGGCGGATCGAAAGCCCGTACCTGAATACCTGTTGATGATGAAGAATACTTTATTTTCCGCCATTTGATTTCACATCAAAGATAGAATTCGCGGATATTTCTCGCAGAAGATTTTACCACTTAATGACTGCCCATCCGGAATTCAAACCTAGAAAAATAAAGTTCAAGGCCTGGGATACGGAGTCGCGGTTGCTGATGCGACTCAACAGCATCGACTGCAACAAAGGAGAGCTGATCAAGAAAAACCACATTCTGCTGCAGTTTACGGGGATGGTCGACAAGAATGGTGATGAAATCTATGAGATGGACATACTGCTGATTTCTGATCAAAAGTTTGTTGTGGTCTGGGATGCGGAAAATAATGGCTGGTTTTACTATTCACTAAAAAGCCCCAACGACCGCCAGGTTTTTCTATCCGGACAAGCGGAAAAGATGATGCGCCTTGGAAGTTTTTTTGAGTTGGGAGAACCACCAGGATCAAGCCGCCAGTGACCGGAATCCAATATCCAACTTACGTCGCTAACTTACTCTTAATATAGCTCACTGCCTGACCAATCGTCTGCATTTTTTCTGCGTCGTCATCGGGAATCTTGATATCGAAGGTTTGTTCAAACTCCATCACCAGTTCGGCATAGTCAAGTGAGTCGATCCCCAGGTCTTTGACAAAACTGGCATCAGGGGTGATTTCAGATTCTGGTATTCCAAGCTTGTCGGTGAGAATAGAGGTAATTTTCTTTTGGATGTCTGGCATAACGTTCAAATGTAGAAAATCTTATAGAAACTCCGTATGAGGGGTGTATTTGAAATGGCCAGGCATTAGGTACTCGGCATTAGGCATTTGGCACTCGGTATTTGGGTTACAGATGAAGTGCCCAATACCCAATATTAAAACCTCAACAAAAACTCGGTTCCTTCATTCAATGTTGATTTTACAGTTATTCTTCCCTCGTGCACACGCATGATCTGGCGTGAAAGGCTGAGCCCGATACCCGAGCCGGTTTTCTTAGTAGAGAAGAACGGTATGAATATTTTTTCGAGCGCATCCGGGTCGATGCCGGGTCCATTGTCGAGCACACTGATGATAGGTCGGCCCTTTTCGCTGGTGTAGGCAGCCAATTCAATTTTTTTGTCCGGCTGTTCATCAAATGCCTGTATAGCATTCTTTATCAAGTTGATGAGCACCTGCTCAATCATGTTTTTGTCGGCAAGCGCGGTAAGTTGTGGTGGGTCGGTGTGGATAATGATGGCAATGCACCTGTCACTCAGTTCCTTTTTGTGGAGAACCGCCATTTCTTCCAACAGCGGCTGGATGGCAATTTCCGTAAGTCGTGGCTGTGGTACCTGGGTGAGGTTGCGGAATTCTTTCACAAACCGTATCAATCCTGCGCTGCGCCGGCTAATGGTCTGCAAAGAAAGGTGCATGTCCTCCAGTTCTTCTTTTTTCATTTCGTAAGATGCATGCTGAAGTTGTTTCAGTAATTCTTCTTCTACCGTTCCTGCCAAAGAAGAGATCGGTGTCACTGAATTCATGATCTCGTGGGTGAGCACGCGCACCAGGTTTTGCCATGCCTCCATTTCCTTTTCTTCCAGTTCACTCTGAATGTTGCTCATGGAGATCAGCTTGATCTCCTCACCTCGCAAGGTCAGCTCAATGGCAAAGACGGAGAGTTGCACAGTGTCGTCCCCAATTTTCAAGCGGATCAATTCACGTCCGCCGGTTTTAAGTTTTTGGAATGCTTCTACCAACGTTGGGCTGGCATTATTCAATTCACTGATATTCTGTATTTGATTCACGCGAAGCAACCTCCGCGCAGCACTGTTGATGATCTGTACCACGCCATCTTTCCTGAAAGTCAACAGCCCGATACCCACATGTTGGACAATGTTCCTAAAGAATTGATAGTCAGAATCGCGCTCGCGTCTCGCTTGACGTGACGCGTAAAAGGCCTCATTCATCTTGGTGCATTGTTGCTGCACGGTATCGTCGGCTGAGGTTGATTTGAATGACTGGGTTGCTTCGTCAAAATAGATTGATGTGAGATCGGGTGGAGAAAAATTTACCTCTTTGGAAATGTGAGCAAAGCGCATCAATTGAAATGCTACTGCGATACCCAGGAACACCAACAAAAACACAGATGAACCCTTGGCCCAGAAGTACGCAAATAGAAATAGCGTTGCTGTAAAGATCAGCAGTCGGGTCATTAAGGGGGAACGCCAGTTGAGGTCCATGTCTTGGTTTTTGTGTTTTAATTGCCCCTTGCTCCTGAATTTAACTCTTTGTGAAATTCAGGTAAGCGGTAAGCAGTAAATTGGTGAATGGAAGAGCCTTTCTAATTTAAAGATTTGAATTTTTACAGAAATTGTGTGATTTGTTAATCATTGCGTTCAGCATTCTTCCGATTGAACAACATTTGGTTAATAGTTCACATGCGTTTTCCCTTGATAGATACTCACAGTCTTCTGCGATCTCAATCCAATGTTGAGTTTCAAGCTGTTCTCCGACAGAATCGGTCAGTTTGCTTACGAAATGTTTCTCATACATTCTCTTCGCCCAAGCCTCCGCTAGTTGAGCTCCAATTGATCGAGAGGACCTCCTTACCTGATCTGTTAAAGAATATTTTTCTTCTTTAGGGAAGGATTTAGACATTTCGAAAAGACTTAAAGACAACTCTCTCGAAAGCTTATATACCTCCAACTCATTAAACGTCTTTGCAAATTCCACGTTCCATACTACGCATTTCGAAATACTATTGTATGTTTCCTATAAACAGTTTTCCTTACAAAATAAAATGACCTCAATCTCCACTTACCACTTCCCACTTACCTCTTCCCTCTTACCTCTTCCCTCTTCCCTCTTCCCCCCACCGTCAATTTGATAAAGCACCGGATTCAAAGGAGTATCAATAACACAACCCACCACTGCACCCGGGCACCAGGTCTTCCAGTCCAGAACCTGGTTTTCGTTTTCAGGTTCCTTCAGTTTCATGTCTTTGTCCATGTAAATTACGGTCATGACCTTGCGCATGTTTTTGCTTTTGTTAGCACCGGCTCGGTGATAGAGCCAGCCTGCGTGGAAACTAACTTCCCCCACTTCAAAGGGTTCGGCAAAATTGTTGAAGCCTCCTTCGCTCAAAGCGGTGTCCAGCAAATGTTGACTCTCGTCGCTTATTTTAAGGTCACGTCCTTTCGTCAGGCGATTGCTTTTGGCGCTAAACTCCAGCGGGCCCAATTCCATCGGGGTGTTTTGTAACGGTACCCAGCTCGTAATTGTCTTCTCTGTGGCCAAGGGCCAGTAATACTGATCAGCATGCCAGGGTGTAATGCCACCACCCGGTTCCTTGTACAAGGCCTGGTCGTGAAACATTCTTACGCCTTTCACCTCCATGAGTTCGGTGGCCAGTCGTGCAAGCCGCTTGCTGAATACAATTTCCTTGACAGATTCCGACTTTGTCCAGATGTTCATGATCTGTAGGAATGCTTTTCCATACGTGTCCCGTTCGTTCAGTGGCAGGTGTTGAGTGTTCAGCCGTTTGACTTCTTCAGTGATCGTCGTATTCATGTAGGCAACGACTTCTGGGGTCAATACATTTTTCAGTTTGACGAAACCATTTTCACGAAAGAAAGAAATCTGTGATTTAGCCAACGAGTAGGGTTCTTCAAGCGCCTGCTGAATGGTTTGTGGACTATGATTCATGTGATTTAACTAATTGCGATTTACGATTTACAAATGTTGAATTGAGATAACAACCACATTCTTAGATTCATCATTCGTAATTCGTCATTTGATTCACAGTCCATATTTTTCCATCCTTCGATAGAGCGACGCACGCGTGAGCCCGAGTTCATCAGCGGCCTTGGAAATGTTGCCGTTATGTAGATGCAATGCTTTGACAACGGCAGCCTTCTCCACTTCATCAAGATTTAGTGTGTCGATCGATGCGGAGGAATCAGCTCTGCGACTGAAAAGAAAATCACTCTCTTGTAAAGTCGGCGAGTCGGCCATGATCACGGCGCGTTCAATGGCGTGCTGCAGCTCACGGACGTTGCCAGGCCACGCGTACTTTTTCAGTTTGGTGACAGCTTCCGGCGCGATGGACAGAACTTCCTTGCGGTATTTCTTTGAATAATGGTCAAGAAAATGATTCGCCAGCATAAGGATGTCATCCACGCGCTCGCCCAATGGTGGTATATGCACTTCTACCGTATTGATACGATACAACAGATCCTGGCGGAATCTTCCTTCTTTCACCATTTGCTGGATGGGCATGTTGGTGGCGCAAATGAGTCGTATGTCAACATCAATGGCATTATTGGAACCGACCCGAGTCACTTTTCTCGACTGCAGGGCACTCAGCAGTTTACTCTGTAAGCTCATGCTGAGATTGGCAATTTCATCCAGGAACAAAGTTCCCTCATTGGCCAGTTCAAATCGCCCTGGCCGGTCTTCACGTGCATCCGTGAACGATCCTTTTTTATGACCGAAGAGTTCACTCTCAAAAAGAGTTTCCGTGATCGCACCCATGTCGACGGCCACAAACGAATTGTCATTACGAAGCGATTTTTGGTGAATAGCGCGCGCGATCAATTCTTTACCAGTACCATTTTCACCAAGAATTAAAATATTGGCATCAGTCTTGGCTACACGGTCAATCAGGGTGTACACTTCCTGCATAGCGCTGCTGTTGCCAATGATATCGCGGAACGGCTGGCTGATCTGCTCTTCCAGCATTTGCTTGGCCTTACGAAGCTTGTCAACTTCATTATAAGATTTCTTTAGCTTGATGGCGGTAGAGATGGTGGCGATAAGCTTTTCGTTCTGCCAGGGTTTTAAGATGAAATCAGTAGCGCCATCTTTTAAAGCCCGTACGGCCATTTCCACGTCGCCAAAAGCCGTGATCATGATGACCACCGCTTGCGGATCTTTCTCCTTGATTTTGCCCAGCCATTCAAAACCTTCCTTGCCACTGGTGGTATCCTTGCTGAAATTCATGTCCAGCAGGATCACATCGTAGGTGTCGTTGTTTAACAAAAAGGGAATCTTGTTCGGGTTCTTTTCGATGATGACCTGATAATTGTATTTCTTCAGCAACATTTTGGCGGCGAGGAGAACGTCCTCGTCGTCATCAATCATCAGGATTTTACCTTCGTTCACGGGAAATTGTTTAGGCGTACTTTAATTATAGAGGAAAAATTGTGCCAGTACAGGGGATGTCCGCAAATGAGGTTTTTGGGGGGCGAACTGTTCTGGGGTGTACAAATATGTTCATATCCGACACCGGTAAGAAATGTGCCAAAAACACCCATTTTTAATCGAATTTCGGGGTTATTTTGTCGTAAATTGTTCCGTGAATTACAACCCACGTTACAACGGGATTTCGCAACCCCCAACCGGGCCGAATTTGCGCCCAAAACATCACCGCCCATTCGCATTTGAAACCGACCGATTGGAGGCTATAAATGTACGATTTTGAACACTTTATCAATCACACCATATAAATAATACCGACATGAACCCACTGCCTTATTTCACGATTGACACCTGGAAATTGGCCGGTCAAAAAGAAATAGAAAATGTTTCCATAACTTATAACCCTGTTCTCCATGCCCTCGGAAGAATTTTGAAAAAGCGTCTCAACTTAAATCTACACTTGCAGTGAGAAATTCTGTTTTAGGAAGAATTATTAATGAAGGTCAGTCGGCTGTTCCTTTATTACAGAGACTTCAACAAATCGCGAGATTAATTCAGGAAAATCCGAATCAAGCCCAACAATTGCAACAGGAGGCTATGGCCCTTCAAGACCAACTTGCAGCGTTCGATAATAAGCGCGGAGAGCTGATTGGAAAAATTGAAAAAATAACTGGCAGACGGTTGCTTACATACTTTTCAATATTTGGTTCACTGTCAGAGCGGGATTCGCGAATCATTGAAGACTTCTTAATATCCAATAGCATCAAGAGTTTCGATCTACTATTGGACAGCCCTGGTGGTTTCACCGATGCAGCGGAGAAAATGATTAAGATTTGTCGAATAAGGACTGGCACCGATAGTAATTTTGATTTTAGAACAATTGTTGTAAACCAAGCGAAGAGTGCAGCGACCTTATTTGCATTAGGATCATCAAAAATACTACTAAGTTCAACGGCTGAGTTAGGCCCCGTCGATCCACAGATTGTTGTTTTTGCCCCGAATGGCGAGAGAATTTTGGATTCGGCACATCAGATATTCTATGGGTCAGAAAAGCACATTAAGAACGCAAATGGATTCTTAAATTTTCGTCGTGATGGCGATTTAATCCTGCTCTCTAAGTATGACCCAATAGCTATTAAAAGAGCGGAGGAAGCGATAAGTCATACCGAAGATATTATTGTGAAGCGAATCTATACCAATCCTTATTTGAAGAATGGGTATTTCGATTTGAAGGATGGTTATGGTGATGACATTGGACTGATAAAGGAGCAATTAAAAGTTTTCACCGAGCATGCCGCCTCGCATTCGCATGGCCGACCTATTTACTATGAAGACATAAAACAGAACAAGTACTGCATCAATAAGTTTATTCAAAAATTGGATGACTTTTATACGCAGGAGCAAAACCTTGATATAAACACCGTAAAACAGTTAGAAGGATACCTATGGGAACTGACTGTAAGGTCTCTTGAAGTTGTAAGACAAAACTTGGATCCCGTCATTGATGCCAATGGCAAACAGACGGGGGTAAATCAAGTTGCAAAAAAATTATTTGAATCCTCGAACGGACTAATACTTACAAGTGATCCAATGGGTCAATAGATAAGTTACCCGAAGGAAGAGTTGGATGTGACCTTTCCAGACCCAGGAACATTCTTTTTCTCGATAGTTTTGATATTTGTTGTGATTGGAGTCACAACCGCCTGCCTCTTTTGGGTCGGATAAGCACTATAGGTAGGCTTAGTCTGAAATAAGCTGGACATTTTCGCCTTATTCATAACAATTAAGTTTAGAAGGATATATAGAACAAAATATAATTGCACATAGTTTTCAGGCTCAATTTGCTCTTAATAAATACTCGTTCATGGATTGAAAGTAATTCACGAATGTAAAGCAAAAGTAATTACGAAACTGGACAATTTGTTTCAATATAGCCACCCGGAACTGCCCAAATCCTCCATTTTTCGGCACTATCCCTTTTCGACGCCAATTTAACAAAATGGATATTCCGGGCCGGTGGGAATTACCACCCCCGCCCGGGATCGTTGATTGTGGGGCAAATTCGGGGTGTTTGGTACCCGTGATACCCCCGGTTTTCACATCAAAAATACAACCCCAATTACAACGGAAACGCGTAAAACGTTGTATAGTTCATATGTTCAAAAATGAACACTTCTCTATACAAATTGAGAACATACCTTTGGTATGATACCTTTAGTATGATACCTTTTGTATTGCTTTTAAATCTTTAAGCATTTGGAATCATTGTGAAATCCATTCCCGATAACGGGATATCACGGAGCGGAATATTTCTGCGACCGCGAGGAAGAATGCAAGCGATTGTTTGCCGCCGTGAAAAACGGACGGAACCTCACGCTCGTGGCCCCGCGGCGCATCGGCAAGACATCCCTGCTCCACCACTTCACAAAAATTGTCGAAGCGGCCAGGCCGGCGTGGAAAGTGATTTACATTGATCTTATAAAGACCAATTCCCTGCGCGGTTTGTATGAGTTGATTGCGAAGTCGCTGTTCATGGAAAGAAATAAGGTAAAGGCTTTTTCGATATCAGACATGAACTTGTTGGGCAGGTTGCGAATGACGGTTGGTGTCGATCCGCTCACGCAATTGCCACAAGCCTCATTTGATATCAAGGAAGATCAGGTGCCCCAGTCCATCCAGTTCCTGTTTGACTGGATCAAACAACAGAAGCGGATGGTGATCGTATTCGATGAATTTCAACAGATCCTGAATTACGAAGATAAAAACGTGGAAGCCCTCCTGCGATCTGAAATGCAGCGACTGTCGAATGTGCACTTCATCTTCAGCGGAAGCGATCAGCAACTGCTGCAAGATATGTTTAATCACACACGCCGGCCATTTTATCAAAGTACTGAAAGCATGACACTTGATCCCATCCGGCCAGAGATTTACAAGAAATTCATTTCTGCTAAATTCAAACCGGCCAAAATGATGATCAGTGAAGAAGCCCTGGAATTCATCATCACGGTGACCGGTGGTGAAACGTATGCCGTGCAGCGCCTTTGCAATGCTTTGTACGAGATGTCGTATCCTCATGTAACTGTCCCCCTTGTACAACAGACCTTACTTCGGGTGCTTGACCAACAGCAGGCAAACTATGATCGGGTCAGGGCATTGCTGAATCCTAAGTCGAACTTATTCAAAGTATTGAGGGCAATTGCCAAACTGGGAGTCGTAACCGAAACCTATGGCAAAGAGATCCTGGGTGCAAGTCAGCTGCACAATGCTTCGTCTGTCAACAAGGCGATCAGGTCATTGCATACACATGGTGTCATCAGCCAGGTAGTTACAAAGGAAGGTTCGCTCGGATACACCGTTGACGACGCCCTGTTCAGGTTGTGGCTCGTGGGACTTCCATATTGAAGCCATCAAATATTCGAGCGGATTTTGCTGGAACCACTACAAGTCAACCATTTCCCCGATATCAGCAAAATGGTAGAAAATCTATTTTCCTGATTTTATTATGCTAACTTAGTTACTTAAAACCATCCGTTATGAAAAATAACATTACCCGCTTTTTCTTGCTGTCGCTGTTCATCATTTCGTATGAAACCACCACCGCCCAGGAAATCGGGCTGCAACTCTACAGTCTGCGCAACCAGTTTGCGAAAGACGTGCCAGGCACCATGGCAAAAGTGAAAGGATGGGGGATAAGAGAAGTAGAATTGGGGGGCACCTATGGCTTATCGATGGAGGATTTTAAAAAACTGCTGTCACAAAATAATATAACACCGATCAGCTATGGTGCTGACTTTAAAGCACTCACTGCCAACCCTCAGGATGTTGCCAATACTGCCAAGGTGCTGGGTGTTACCTATGTAGTCTGCCATTGGATCCCGCACAGCGGCACTGATTTCACGCTGGAAGACGTAAAGAGGGCCGTGGAGGTGTTCAATGCTGCCGGTAAGGTTCTGAAAGAAAATGGTTTGACGTTTTGTTATCATCCACATGGGTTTGAGTTTCGTCCTTATGAAAACGGTACCCTGTTCGACTACCTCATGAAAAACCTAGACGCCAATTATGTCAATTTTGAAATGGATGTGTTTTGGATAAAACACCCTGGACAGGATCCTGTAGCCCTGCTGAAAAAATATCCAAACCGGTTTTTATTAATGCACCTTAAAGATCGTAAACCCGGAACTTTGGGTAATCAAAATGGTCAGGCTGACGTTGAAACCAACGTGGTGCTGGGTACGGGAGATGTGGGAATTGCTGAGATCATGAAAACGGCAAAGCGCACGGGTGTAAAATATTTCTTTATTGAGGATGAGTCGTCGCGCTCGGAGCAGCAGATACCGTTGAGTCTGGCATTTCTGAAGGGGTTGAAGTGAGGAGTTGAGAATTGAAGAGTTACTCCATTTTTGGAAGGGGTATATCCCGCTTCATCATCGTCTCCCTGTTCGCCATCTCCCAGGCCGTATAAAATACCAACTGCGCCCGCGTAGCCATGAGCTTGAAGTTGATTTTGTCAGGTGTGTCCGTGGGCCTATGATAATCGGCGAGGAGCATACCATCGTAATAAAAGATGACCGGGATACCAATCTTTGCAAAATTGTAGTGGTCGCTGCGATAGTAAATCCGCGACCGATCATTTGGGTCGTTGAATTTATAGTCTAGTACCATTTTTATGTATTTGTTGTTAGCTCCTTCACTGAGTGGCTTCAATTCGCTGCTCAGTTTATCGTCACCAACCACGTACACATAGTTGAGTGTGTCAGGTTTTTTTCGCTCCGTGTCTATCCGGCCGATCATATCTATGTTTAGGTTGGCTGTGATCAGGTCGGGGTGGATGGTCGGGTGATTGGAATAATACTGGGAACCCCACAGGCCTTTTTCTTCTCCACTAACGGTCATAAAAAGAATGCTCCGGCGCGGTCCCTTCCCTGCGGCTTTTGCCTTGACAAAGGCTTCGGCAATTTCCAGCACGCTTACGGTACCTGAGCCATCATCATCCGCTCCGTAATAGACGGTTTCACCCCGTTTACCAAGGTGATCATAGTGCGCGGTTACAACGAGGTATTCATTTTTCTTATCGGTCCCTTCGAGAACGCCCAGGACATTTGAACTCTGTAGTTTTTCTATTTTTTTATCTACCTCCAGTTGGACGTCCACTTTTAAAGGCATGGGTTCTTGTTTTGTCTTCTTTATTTTTTCTTTCATCGTGCTCCAAGAACCGTCGATCAGGAGTTCTGCGGTCTTATCGGATATTGTATAGAAGGCTGGGTACTGTGATTCCTTGAAAAGATTCACGTACATATTGCCGGGACCAACCGGTTTGAAATTGCTGCTGACCAGAAATACGGCGGCGGCACCCTTTTCCCGGGCAGCCAGTATTTTAGCAAGGCTATTGGTTCGGCCACGTTCGCCCGAAAATCCATCGGGTCCATCCTCAGCGATCAAAACTGCTTTACCCCGCACGTTAACAGTACCGTAACTGTTGTAGGTTGAGTCGACGATACCGTAACCGGCAAAAACCACTTCCGAAAAATATATCGCGCCATTATTATTAAATGCCAGGCTTGGTTGAAAGTCCAGGTTAATCACCAATTCTTTTCCATTGACAACCATGTGTGCGGCGACTAGCGAGTCGCGATATACAGGATAGGGCAGTTGATAGCTCCCTTGGTTCCCGGGCTTGAGGCCCAACAATTTGAATGCGTTTTCGATGTATGCGGCTGCCTTGCGTTGACCTTCGGTAGCGGTTTCACGTCCTTCCATCTCCTTTGCAGCTACCGCATATAGATGCTTCTTGAGATCGGCTTCCGTTATGGAGGCAGCAAAAGATTTGGGATTGGACGATTTCTTCTGCGCAGCAGCGCTGATAAATAATAGCAAAGCCAACGCGAGTAGCGAATATTTCATACGAAGGGATTATATAACTCAAACTTACCTAAAAGACTGATTTTGTAAAATCGTAGTCTGTTACAGATTAAAAAGACTTTAAAAATACTTACCGTTAAAACTAACCATCTTTCAATCCGCCTAACTTTTAGCCGACTGCTCAAGCAACCATTTTTCGGCCTCCTGAGCGTCAGAAAATATCTTAAAATTAAACCCTCTTTTCCGACAGATTTCTTCCCAGAATTTTTCCATGTGAATTTCATTTGGGTTGATGATGATGCTAATGCACAATTGATAGAGCAAAGGAGTCTTGGTTTCGTAAAGTCGGGTAATGTTAAAAATATCACTGTTGGATATGATGGTAGTCAATTCAGCATAATCGAGTAATATGAATTTACTCTTTGACGTTTCCATTATTTGGGTAAGCTCCTGGGTGCTCTCCAAAATGGAATGAAGGGTCCTTCTTATTCCTGTGCCTTTTACAAATAAGTAATGCGTACGGTTTTCAAAATTCAGTTCAAATTCTTTCACAGGAGTAGCGATAATATCGGGATTTGCATTTTATGAAATGTATGTAATTTTTACTACTTGTGCCTGGTTAGAACCGCTACTGAATGCACTTTCCTTTAAGGCTTGAAATCAAAAATCGACACCTTCTTGACGGCAACTGCGAAAAGCCGATCGTCAGTCAGAAGCACAAAACGACATGGGATGGGGACGGGAAACATTCTGCGTTCATCGGTATAGAGATCGGTCAGGATAACCTGGTTGCCTTTGATAAAGTAAATTTCCTCTCCTAAGAAACTGAAATACCCGAGGTCATTTTCAACGATTGTCTTGATGTGTTTTCCCAAACCGTTGAACATGTGGATGCCGGCATTCTTATCCAGCAGGAAAAGATAATTCTGATACTCGCGCATGTAGACGTAATCCGCCGGTTTCTTTAGTGATAGTTGCTTGATGCTTGTTTCAAATACAATACTGGTTGCCAGCAATTTTGTTTTCTTGAGGCTCAGATCAGCAGAATCGAGGATCCACAATTCATGCAAAGCAGGGCACACCAACCAAGGGTGAATGGCGAACGAAGGATCAAGGAGATTCTCTGTAATTGTACTTAGGTCCGAAGAAAGATTTCCGTATATATTGTCCTTTGCCAAATAATAAAACGACTGCGCTCCGTCGAGAGGATCAAACAACCTTGGTGGGACTTTAAAAACATGACTGCCAAATCTCTTTCCGTCCTTGTCATATTTCTGAACTTCTCCGGTTTTCAACACGATAAACAAATCACCCGACCTGTCTACACCCGCCCAGACAATTTCAGCAGTCGTTTCTATCGTGGTTGTTTTGCTTTGCGCCTGAAGGGTAACTACACCGAGGAAACCTAACCAAAGTGAGCAGCTTAGCAGTTTCATAGTTCAAATGACTTTAGATCAAAAATTTTGCCATCGTACACACCGTACGTCGAATGATGCACCCATTCTCCGGTATTAATGTAACGACTGCCTTCCGTCACCTTTAAGTCGAGTGAAAGATGACGGTGGCCGAAGACGTAGAAATCATGATGTTCCTTTTTCTCTTGTCCCTGACACCACAGAAATAAAAACTCCTTTTCTTCGCCCTTAAAATGTTCTTCCAGCTTTATATTATTAATCCGGCTTTGCCGACTCCAAAACTTAGCAATGCTCATTCCTAGATTCGGGTGGATGCGGGCGAAGAGCCATTGACAGATGCGGCTGTTAAAAAATGTTTTAAGGATTTTGTAGGATGTCTCTCCAGGCCCCAGGCCATCGCCATGTCCAACAATGAGTTTTTGGGGCCCCACTTGCAGTAAAATCGGTTCACGATATACCGGTATCCCTAACTCTTTCGGGAAATAATCAAACATCCACATGTCGTGGTTACCGGTAAAAAAATAAATGAAAATCCCGGCGTCGCGTAACTCGGCCAGTTTTCCCTGCAGGCGTATAAATCCTTTTGGAATGGCGTGCTTGTATTCGAACCAAAAATCAAAAATGTCGCCCAACAAGTAAATCGTGTGGGCATCTCTCCGGATCAACTCCAGCCAGGCGATTATCTTTCGTTCACGTTCGAGGCTTGCCTCAGGACTGGGTACACCTAAATGAAAATCAGAAGCGAAGTAGATCTTTTTGGTTTCAGGAAGACTGATTTTCTCTTCTTTCATTTTTTATTGAAGCCCAACAAAAGTACACGATTTTGAGTGAAGTTTTTTTCTGGAGTAATCTGCAATTTTTGCTACGGATGTCACGGATTACCACGAAAAAAAATGTTTAGAAAATTAATCTTTAATGTGAAGTTTGCTTCATCCAAAGTTCATCAGCAAACCAATCTTACAACTAGTCCTACTTTGTCATATTTAGATTTTTGGGGTCACAACGAGCACGAAGATGACACAACGAGTACGACGAAACAGAGCCAATGATCCGTTGGATCTCGATTTCGTAGTGCTCGTAGTGGTTCGTTGTGTTCTTCTTGACCATACTTCTGATTCGCTCTTCGTGCTGCAACCTTATGCTACTCAATAGATTGCCTAACTTGACAAAGTAGGACTAGCCTTGAGATAGTTAATTGTCTGTGCGATCTGATCATCTGCCAGGCCAAACTCAACTGCCTTTACTTCAAATATTATTTTATCATAAGTTTCCAAAAAAAATCCGGCTATTATAAACAAAAAAGTCAGGCACCCTAATCAAAGTGCCTGACCTGTGTTCAAAATTCCTAAATCTCTTAACTCCCAATCGGTAAGTCCGAAGGAATATCCGACGGTTCGGTAAGGGGCTCTTTTTTGGCCTGCTCCCGTTTAGCTTCTTCTCGTTTGGCCTCTTCTTTCTTTTCTTCCTGGCCGTTGGTGTACTTCTCGTAATTCGTCAGGCTGCTGAAGGGTCGTTTGCCGATCAGTCGCTCAAGGTCAGTTTGAAAAAGAATTTCTTTCTCCAGCAATTCTTTAGCAATGATTTCCAGCTTATCGCGGTGATCATTCAAAAGTTTCTTGGTGCGCTGATAACAAAAGTCTATCAATGACTTGACCTCTTTATCGATCTTCTCAGCGGTAGCATCAGAATACGGCTTCTGAAAATTGTATTCTGATTGCTTACTGTCGTAAAAGGAAATATTTCCAATCTCTTTGTTCATACCATAGACGGTCACAATGCTGTAGGCCATCTTGGTGGTGCGTTCGAGGTCACTCAAGGCCCCGGTGGAAATTTTATTGAAAACAATGTCTTCCGCCACGCGTCCTCCGAAGGACATACACATCTCATCAATCAGCTGATCGGTCTGATAGAGGAATTGTTCTTTTGGTAAATATTGAGCATACCCGAGTGCTGCAATACCACGGGGGACGATGCTAACTTTAACCAATGGATCTGCGTGCTCCAGATACCAACCTGCCACAGCATGACCGGACTCATGATAGGCCACGATTTTCTTTTCTTCCGGAGAGATGATCTTATTTTTCTTCTCAAGACCTCCAATCACGCGGTCAATCGCATCATGGAAATCCTTCATTTCAACTTCCTTCTTTTCCTTGCGGGCCGCGATAAGCGCGGCTTCATTACATACGTTCGCAATTTCTGCCCCGGCAAAACCAGGAGTTTGCGCCGCTAATTTTTTTGTATCAACTTCTTTTGAAAGTTTGATCGGTTTCAGGTGAACTTTGAAGATAGCCTCACGCCCGATAATATCCGGTTTATCAATGCTGATCTGACGATCGAAGCGGCCAGGACGGAGCAGGGCAGAATCAAGAACGTCCGGGCGGTTCGTTGCCGCGAGAATAATTACTCCGCTGTCGGTAGCGAAACCATCCATCTCTACGAGCAAGGAGTTCAATGTATTTTCACGCTCATCGTTGGCACCGGGCACCTGACCTCTTCCTCGTGAGCGGCCAATGGCGTCAATTTCATCGATGAAAATTATACAAGGGGCTTTTTCTTTTGCTTGCTTGAATAAGTCGCGAACACGCGCCGCACCCACGCCCACAAACATTTCCACAAAATCAGAGCCGGAAAGCGAGAAGAATGGTACGCCGGCTTCTCCTGCTACCGCTTTTGCCAATAGCGTTTTTCCTGTGCCGGGGGGTCCAACCAGCAACGCACCTTTCGGAATTTTACCACCCAATTTTGTGAACTTGCCCGGATTCTTCAAGAATTCTACAATCTCCATGATTTCTTCCTTCGCCTCGTCCAGTCCGGCGGCATCTTCAAATGTGATTTTTACTTTACTTTCTGCATCAAATAGTGCTGCTTTCGATTTTCCAATATTAAAAATCTGTCCTCCGGGACCACCGCCACCGGTCATCCTGCGCATCAGCATCCAAAATCCAAATAGCAGCAGAAACAGGAACCCCCATTGAACCAGTACACCGGTTAGATCACTTCGTTCTTCGTATTTAAGATCAACGCGCTGGTCACGGGGAACGCGTTCACTGATTTCTTTATAGTACCGGTCGAATTGATCAATAGAGCCGATCTTTATTTTATAATGCGGTCCATTGGAGTTGAGCCCTCCTAAAGGGCTGCTATTGCGCTCCAACTCTTGCTTGTACTTGGCATTTTGAAGCGCTTCAGGCTTAAGGGTGATCTCCACCTGCTCTTCATTCTTCACCAGGACTAATTTCTTAATGTCGCGGCTCTGCACCATGTCCTCAAACCTGCTCGACTGAATCTCTACCAAATCGCCGGTTTGTTTAAAGAGGGACACGCCCAAAATCACCGCTACCAATCCAAGGATGATCCAAATCTGATAGTTGGGACGTGGCGTGCGGGGAGGTATAATTTTATTTTCTCTTTTGTCTTTGTCAGCCATTCTCTTTTTTCCAGCTTAAATATTTACAATCACTATCAATAACGTACTCATTCCCAATTAGTTCCTATTCTTCAATCTCTATTATGTCCGCATCTCCCCACAGTTTCTCAAGCGCGTAAAAACTTCTGCGGTCTTTCTTGAAAATGTGCGCCACCACATTGGTGTAGTCGAGAAGCATCCACTCTTTATTGCTTTTGCCTTCCGTATGCCATGGATCTTCTTTCAGCCCTTTATTCACCTCTTCATCGATTGAATCGGCAATGGCATCCAGCTGTTTATCGGAGTTTCCGGAGCAAATCACGAAGAAATCGGCTACGGCATTCCGTACTTTTCGGAGATCCATCACCACAATATCAATGGCCTTTTTCTCCTGCATCCCCTTTACAACTAACTGACTTAATTTTTCGGCGTTCTCAACCTTCCTTCTCTTGGCCATTCACTATCTTCGGTTGGTGGATAAACAACCTGCAAAACTAACTAAAATACCTTGTATAAAATCCCTGCCAAGACCCTTTTCATCGGGCAAAAACTGATTTACGTGCCAGAATGTCGCTCCACGAATTCTTTATTAAATGAATTAAACGACCAATCGCAGTTGCCGGAAGGCACCGTGCTCATTACTAACTGGCAAATTGCTGGTCGCGGTCAGCGTGGCAATAGCTGGGAAGCGGAACCAGGGATGAATCTCACGTTTTCCATTTTACTCAAGCCCAGGTTTCTGGAGGCAAAAGATCAATTTCAACTGAATATGGCCGTATCAATGGCGATTGCTGATGCTTTGAAGTCTATTACAGCTCAACCGATAAAGCTAAAATGGCCCAACGATATCATGATTGTCGATAAAAAAATCGGGGGAATCCTCATTGAGAGCCAACTTCAAGGCACCTCACTTTCATGTTCTATCGTGGGAATCGGGGTGAATATTAACCAGGAAAAATTTTCTTATCCAGGTGCTTCATCGTTGTCCAATTTCACCGGTAGCTCGGCCAATCTGGATGACCTTCTCCAGAGGCTCCTTGAAACAATAGAATATGCCTATTTGGATTTACGCGCCGGCAAGGCATCAGCATTAAAACAACGTTACCTGGCATCCTTGTACAAGTTCAAAGAGCCCCATCAGTTTGAATCAAGCGGAGAGAAATTTACCGGGTCCATCCACGATGTCGATGAGAATGGGAGGCTCTGTGTCAAGTCCGGGGAAAGCACGAGGCTGTTTTCGTTTAGGGAAGTAAAATTTTTAAGCTGAAATTTTATCACAGTTTCTGACCGCAGGTTTTCGGGTCAGACTGTTTTTGTAATAAAATTGATTGTAAAAGCATAAAACCACTATATTCATACCTCAAAATAAACCGTCATGAATTTAAACATTGAATTGCAAAAGAATAACTCATTCGATGCCATCGTGGTAGGTACCGGGATCAGTGGGGGTTGGGCAGCGAAAGAGCTCACGGAAAAGGGATTGAAAACACTTGTCCTGGAGCGTGGTCGGATGGTCAAGCACCCTGATTACCCCACGGCAACAAAAGACCCCTGGGAATTTCCGAACAGTGACAGGCCGACGCAAGAGGATTTGCGAAAACAAGGTGTTCAAAATCGTACTGGTTATACCGTTCGTCCTTCTACCAAGCACTGGTTTGTTGATGATCTGGAAAATCCTTACAGCGAAACAAAACGTTTTGATTGGATTCGTGGATACCACGTGGGTGGGCGCTCGATCACATGGGGTCGTCAAAGTTATCGGTTAGGTGATATGGATTTTGAAGCCAATGCCAAAGATGGTATAGCAGTAGACTGGCCGGTGAGGTATAAAGAAATAGCGCCGTGGTACGATTACGTTGAATCATATATTGGTGTAAGCGGACAAAATGAAGGATTGCCACAACTTCCTGATGGGAAATTCCTGCCTCCCATGGAGTTGACTTGCGCAGAACTGGGTCTAAAAAAATCCATGAGTGAAAAATTTGGACGGGCACTCACCATTGGTCGTACTGCCCACCTCACCGCTCCATTAGCGCACAGCCCTCAGCGGGGTACGTGTCAATACCGTGACCTTTGTAGCCGTGGCTGCCCGTACGGCGCTTACTTCAGCAGTCTTTCGTCGACATTGGTGGCAGCCGAGAAGACCGGAAATATGACGCTGCGCCCTAACTCCATTGTACATGAATTGATTTATGATAAAGATAAAGGAAGAGCGACCGGTGTAAAAATTCAGGATGCTGAAACGGGCGAGCAGACAGAGTTTTACGCCAATGTGATTTTTCTTTGTGCTTCCACGTTTGGATCGACATTTATTTTACTCAACTCAATATCCGACCGTTTTCCAAATGGCTTGGGCAATGACAGCGGTGAGCTTGGTTGTAATATTATGGACCACCACCTGAATGCAGGTGCAGGAGGGGAGATAATAGGGATGGAAGACAAATACCGCTCAGGAAGAAGGGCCAATGGCTTTTACATTCCACGCTATCGGAACGTTGGCAAAGACAAGCGTGAGTATTTACGGGGCTTTGGTTATCAGGGTGGCGGGAGCCGACAGGGCTGGTCAAGAATGGTTGCCGAATATAGCATCGGGAAAGAATTGAAGGATGCTGTTACTACACCAGGTATTTGGACTTTAGGCATGGGTGGATTTGGAGAATTTCTTCCTTACCATGAAAACAAGGTCACCCTTAATAAAGACAAAAAAGATAAGTATGGGATGCCAACACTCAACTTTGATGTCGAACTCAAAGAGAACGAGTACAGAATGCGCAAAGACATGGTGGCGGATGCAGTTCAAATGCTGGAGGCAGCAGGTGTGAAGAACATAAAACAACAGGACAACCCCGGTGGGCCTGGTCTTGGCATTCACGAAATGGGAACAGCCAGGATGGGTAAAGACCCAAAGACTTCTGTGTTGAATAAGAACAACCAGTTGCACGCATGTAAGAATGTTTTTGTAACCGATGGATCGTTCATGACCTCTGCGGCCTGTGTAAACCCTTCCCTTACGTACATGGCATTTACGGCCCGGGCGGTTGACTTCGCCGTGAAAGAATCAAAAAAGGGGAACCTCTAAACCTGAAAAATTTAAGACTATGAACAGACGAGAAGCACTACAGCGCGCAGGTCTTGTACTTGGATATGCGGTTTCAGCACCTGTACTGGCGGGTATCATGAAGGGATGCAAGGCTGCACCGGAACTAACCTACAAGCCGGATTTCTTCACAGCCGATCAGGCTCGGATCGTGAGTGAAGTGGCAGAGACTATTATCCCAAAAACCGACACGCCGGGAGCAAAGGAAGCTGGAATCCCTGGTTTTATTGATAAGATTCTAAAAGAGTGTTACAAAAAGGAAGATCAAAAACGCTTCCTGGCAGGTCTAAAATCTTTTGATGAGGAAGCGAAGAAAGTGTACGGTGATTCATTTCTTGATTTAGATCCGGCCAAGCAATTCGAATTTATTAAAACCATAAATAAAGAAGCCGTCGATGGCATGAAGGAATTCGGCACTATCAAACGGAAGTTGATGGGCAAGAAGTACACCGAACCTTTTGCTTCTGAAATCAGCAAGGAATACGGTACACCGGAAACAACGCCCGCTACCGACAGCACCCGATTGATTGCCTACTTCGGTACAGGGAATTTCAATATCGGGGTGGATAATGAAACGAACCAGATCATGGAAGTATTCAGGAAACCGGATGGTCGCCAGTTTCTCTTAACGGCAAAAGAACTTACCATCGTTGGGTTCTTCACATCGGAACCTGGAGCTACAAAAGTATTGCAGTACGAGGCAGTGCCCGGTGCATTTCACGGATGTGTGCCACTGGCGGAGGTGGGGAAGACGTGGGCGACTTGAGCATTGGCATTCAGTTGTTTAGCTTTTGGCCGTTGGGTATTGGCTTGGTTGCGAACCACGTTCAAACTATCGCCAGCTAAAGGCCAAAAGCTAACGGCTAACAGCCCTCTCGTCACACGTGCGCACCGGCTCGTCGTTGAAAAAAAGGTTTCAACACAGTCTTGTCCAGCACAAGAAAGGCCAGCACCAGATTTAATCCGACAATGATATTAATGACCAGCTTTCCGTTGATGGATATAGCGGGAAGGGATTGCTGAAAATATTTTTTTACGGGCGATACCTGATCCAGTGAAACCACACCCTGGACCTGATCAAAGATTCCCGCGCTGATCATGACCACAAGAATCCCGGCTGCAACCATCACTCCAACCAGCAAGAGCAGTCCATTTCGGGGTGACAAGGCAGATGGAAATGACACCGCGTGAAGATTTTGCATGACTCTGTTGACAAACGCAGGTGACGGTGACTCCAGTTTTGCATGGGCTAATACCCGGTGTACCGCCCGCAGGGTTTCCAGCCTTGCTTGTAGGGAAGATGAATTTTCTAATTCTTTCTTCAACTGCTGAAGCGTTGCCCCTTCTAATTTTCCGTCCAGGTAATCCAGTAATCGATCATCTACTGTTGTTGGGATCTTTTCCATAACTATAAAGTTAATGCTTCCTCTTTTAATATTTTTCTCAACTCATCGGCCAGCCGCTGGCGGGCGCGATGGATTCGCACTTTCAGCGTGTTCATATTTTGCCCCATCAGTTCGGCCACTTCGTCCATTGAAAACTCTTTAATATAATAAAGTTGTATGGCCAGCCGGTCGGCTTCGTTTAGCTTGTCCATGGCTTTCAATACGAACGCCTGCTTATCATCTTTTTCCAGCGACTGCTCTGGCTCATCGGCTCTGTCATGATGTTCAATACTTGATAAAACAGGACGTTTTTTCCGCTTGTAACTCACCGCAGTATTAAAAACAATCCGGTACAGCCAGGTGGAGAACCGCGCTTTTCTATTGAAGTTTTTCAGGTAATGAAATGCCTTAATGAATGCATCCTGGGTAGCTTCCTCTGCCTCCGGTCGATTATTCAAAATCTTCAATGCAATGGTAAATGCAAATCGCTGATAATTTTCCACCAGCCGGGCATACGGTTCCTGTTTACCGGCCAGGATGCGGTCGATCAATTTATTTTCTTCCTGCAGGGAAATCACAGCCGTTCGACGCTTGTTTTCGTCTTGAAGTTACAGATTCAACAAGAATATTAAGAGCGCAAAATATTTTCGGGTGCACTGTAACCGGGAAGGGACCTCACAGCGTCAAAGAAGCAAAAAACAATAAAGTCATGGCATCTGAAGAAATCATTATCCCGGTTTTAGGCATCTTATTGCCTATCATTATCACCCTTGGGGCATTTATCATGATCGTATATCTGCGCAAATTTCAAAATATGGAGCGGATGATGATCATCGAGAAAGGCCTTGACCCAAATAGTTTTAAAAGAGATAGGATGGCGCCTGGCTCAATCCGTTGGTCCTTGTTACTAATCGGCATTGGCATTGGCTTTTTAATGGGCTATTGGCTCGACCGCTCGTTCGACATGGA
>JANXYC010000151.1 GCA_025350305.1 Cyclobacteriaceae bacterium
CCCTGCATCGGCCAGTGGGCGCGTCATACCAATGATCCTAACCGAAAAAATTCAATCATCACATCCTTCAACAGAAATTTTGCCAAGCGGAATGACGGCAATCCAAATACACATGCGTTTGTAGCCTCACCTGAAATCACAACAGCGTTTGCCATTGCAGGCGATCTGACTTTTAACCCGTTGAAAGACACCTTACTGAATCAGGATGGCCAGGCAGTGCGGTTGGATGAGCCCAAAGGAGTTGAGTTTCCGCCGAATGGTTTTGATGTAAAAGATCCGGGCTACCTTGCTCCCGCAAAAGATGGAAGTAAAGTTCAGGTGAAGATTGATCCGAAATCAAAACGGCTTCAAGCATTAAGTCCGTTTGCACCCTGGGATGGCAAGAATTGGGCCGGCATACGAGTTCTGATCAAAGCCAAAGGTAAATGTACGACCGACCATATTTCAATGGCGGGACCCTGGCTGCGTTTCCGTGGTCACCTTGATAATATTTCTGATAATACATTAACCGGAGCCACCAATTATTATAACGATAAAACGGATAGCGTTAAGAATCAATTGACCGGACAATATGGACCTGTACCGGCCACGCAGCGTGCCTATAAGGCCGCTGGTATTGCAACGATCGTGGTGGGCGACCATAATTACGGAGAAGGATCCTCACGCGAGCATGCGGCGATGCAACCACGTCACCTGGGTATCAAAGGCATCCTCGTTAAATCGTTTGCCCGCATCCATGAAACCAACTTAAAGAAGCAGGGTATGCTGGCCATCACGTTTGCCAACGAAACTGATTATGATAAATTTCAAGAAGATGATTCCGCAGACTTTGCAGACCTGACTTCGTTTGCACCGGAAAGACTATTAACACTGATATTGATCCACAAGGATGGAACGAAAGACACGATTAAAGTCAATCATACCTACAATGCCGGACAAATTGAATGGTTTAAGGCAGGATCTGCACTCAACCTGATGGCAAAGCAAATTGCTGCGAATAAAGCATCGGCTAAAATGACTGCAAGGGCAGCAAAAGCAAAACCGACAATAAAAACTATTAAAAGAATTGCAAAAAAAACTGCTAGGAAAGTAGTCAGGCCAGTGAAGAAGACTTTCAAAAAAATAGCTAAGAAGGCGGTAAGGAAAGTCGCGAAAAAAGCTGCAAAAAAGAAAAGTAGAAGATAAAATTGGTTTTCTCGCACCTTGAGGGCGACCTGAAAAGGTCGCCTTTCTTATGTCACATTTACCCCACGGCACAATTTTTTAACAACCTTTAAGCCGATAATCCAACACATTTGTGGCACAACTAAGAGGCCTTTTCATCTTACTCATTTTCCTCATACAACCAAGAGTTTCCCTGGCCCAGGTTCGTGCCAGCACAGCTCCAAAAATTAAGCAGACTGACCTGATCGAAGTGATCGTTAAAGCCCTTCACATCACCTTTAAGGAGAAGCCTCTTGGGAAAAAAAGAGTGTCCTTCTCATTCATTCCAGTGTCCACGACTTCTTCCGGCGGTAACAAAATTTTTGTATCCTCCATCAACGCGGCATTTATTCTTGGCCCGGAGGATTCGACTAACGTATCCAGCATTTACTTTCTGCCGTATACCGATTTTTCAGAGAACATTGGATTTGGCACGAAGGTAAATTTGTGGACAGCCCTGAATACCTGGAATATTCCAGGAGAATTCAGGATCAGTAACCTGGTTCAATACACGTATGGGTTGGGGAGTCACACCCAGGAAAAGGATCAGTTCAAGTTAAAATACAATAATGTTCGCATGTACTTTACTGCCAATCATAAAGTGATCAATCATTTCTTCGCAGGACTAGGATTCAATTATGATCGTTATTATAAAGTGAGAGTTGATAACGCTCCTACAATACCCAATGATTTTGAAAAATACGGCGTGGGTACAGGAAACACTTCTAATTCCACCGGCGTTACCTTCAACCTGCTCTTTGACAATAGAAAAAACTCTATCAATCCATCCTATGGCCTTTACTCCACCGTGATCTTTCGGGTAAATCCATCCTGGTTGACAAATGATAATCAATGGACCTCCCTGTACCTGGATACACGGAAATATATTTCCCTGAATCCACATAAACGTAAAATACTGGCGCTATGGGGTAGTTATTGGGGATCGTATGGCGACGTTCCTTACTTCAATTTGCCCGGTACAGAACTGGAACCTGGAATGCGTTCGGGTCGTGGATATGCACAGGCGCGGTATCGCGGAAAGCAGATGTTGTATTTTGAGAGTGAATATCGTTTCGATATAACGGAAAATGGCCTTCTGGGTGCGGTAGTATTTGCAAATATACAATCCCTTTCAGAACCTACTTCCAACAATTTCAGCTATATTAATCCCGCAGCAGGATTTGGTGCCCGTATAAAATTCAATAAACAATCAAATACCAATCTTACGCTTGATGCTGGGTTTGGTAAAAATTCATTCGGTTTTTATATCGGTCTTGGTGAGTTTTTCTGATATTACAGAATTTCCCGTAGTATCATTCTTAATTCATTCAACATCATTGCCGTTGCACCCCATACCATTTGGTTGTCGATGAGAAAATGAGGGGCCATAAGTTGATATACACGGGCTGCCGTAATCTCCTTTTTCTGAACTGCATCTTCGCGAAGCAGGCTTTCTATCGTTCCTTCAAGTACGCGCACAACTTCAATCGGGTCGGGTGTAAATACCGGCTTGATCCGTTGAAAGGCAACAACGGGGGTCACGATGAAATTGCTTGGTATCACAAAAAATTCACTCAACCTCCCGATGATCTCGACCTGAGCAAGATGAATACCGATTTCTTCTTCACCTTCCCTCAAAGCCGTTTGCTCGATGCTCTCCCCCATTTCTGCTTTACCACCAGGTAAACTTATTTGTCCACTATGCGCTCCTGCATACTCAGCACGTTGGGTTAAGGGAAATTTGATCTGACCATCTTCAGGGTAAAGCAGGATGAGGACGCTGCCTGGCTTTGGCGGTATTCTGTGTTCAAATGAAGGTCGTAAAGTGCCGATGGGTGTGGCACGCAACGGCTCGTGTGCTTCAGGTCCGGGCAGCGGCAGGCGAAGCCGGTTAGTAAGTTTCGTTATGAATAGTTCAAAGTCTACCGACATGATTTCATTAAGTCGATTGTCATCATTTTGTCACCCGCCTGCTCCGACAATTTGAACTGTTCACAGGCTTCCTTATTTTGATTATTCCTTAGGTAGGCCATCCCAAGATAATAATGAATCTTGTCAATAAATGAATCAATGGACAGCGCCTGATTCAGCAGTCGGATAGCATCCTTAAAATCGCCCGAACGGAGTCGGTAAATTCCTTTGTTGCGATACGCCCAGCCATTATCTGAGTCGCCTAATATGCTTTGGTCAATATCATTGAGCGCCTCGGGCAAATGATTTTGCATAAGAAAAATGAAACCACGGTTATTGAGAAAATACGGCTGATCAGGGACAAGTTGTAGGGCCTTTTGAACAAACAACATCGCTTTTTCATGATTACCGCGTTCAATTTCAATCATGGCAAGTGTATTATAAATGTTGGGTTCAGCGGCATTGAGATGTGCAGCAATGGCCATGTCCTTTTCAGCTTCTTCAAATTTGTGAAGATAATAGTTTATCGTGCCGCGATTCACGCGATAGTCCACGTTGGTTGAATCAAGCAATACTGCCTTATCAAATGCAGCGAGTGAGGTGCGAAAGTCACGCATTTTGGTTGCAATGAGTCCTTGGGTAAAATATGCTACCGCGGTGTCAGGCTTTGCAGCAAGTATTTTTTGAATGTCTTGTTGAGCGTTGAAGAATTCATTCAGTTCGTAATATGTATTTGCCCGGTTAAAGTAAGCGTTCAGGAAATCCGGATGACAACGGATGGCCTGACTATAAAAGTTGAGGGCTTCATCCCAATGTTTTTGTTGAAAGCGGAGCGTCCCCAGGTTGTTGAGCGCGTCTGCGAAGCATGGGTCAATTTTGAGGGCTTCATTAAAATACGTTGCTGCCTGGTCGGTGTTACCCTCATTCATTGAAAGATTGCCTTTTAATAGGAATTTCTGCAATCGCATTTCCTTACGGCCGGTGCAGCTCAGGACAACCAGTAAAACAAAAAATAGATTTATCTTCATAATACAATTAAGAACCCGATTGTTTAATTTTCACTGAACTCAAATCTCCGTAATCCATTATGATTAAAATAATTCTCTCCCTCTTTTTGATCTTGTTTATTTTGGAAACAAAAGCCCAGCATACTAAATCCGCAGAGCTAAAACCTATCCACCGCCAAGGTAGCCGGTACTTTTATGATTTCAGGCGGGTTGATGGAGGAGCATATGGCCTTCAAATCCCTCTTCAAAGTCTTGGGGACGAGGAAGTAAATATTCGTTACAAGAAATTCAAATCCCTCAGGGTCCTTGAAGGCATTTTTTTCGTTGTTCCCTTGTTTTACCTTTTCTCGCTACCTTCAAACGGTCGTCCGGACTACCACACATTCTTGATAATCTATGGAAGTTCATTTGCAGGAGTCATCCTGGTTGAGATTGGCGCAAAAGCTCAACTAAGAAAGGGGATTGACCGATATAATCGATTGATTCTCGAGCCAAGTGGTAGGACGGCAGGCCTTTCACTCACTTTCAAGTTTCAAAACATAATTTCGAACAGCTGGCAAAGAATCATTCAGCAAAACTGGTTGACAGAGAATTGAGCTTTAACCCTATTTTTGCCACGGCTCTCGTCATTATTTCTGTTTATTGAATAAAGATTTTGTTTATACTATAATCCGTCTTTTCTTTGCACACGAAATGAAAATGAAGCAAACGCAAAACATCCACCCGCATCATCATCATGCATTAGCATGTTGAAAGGCAGGTATATGTTTTGAAACAATACAAAGCATATGAAGGACTTGCCAGAAGGCAAGTCCTTTTTTTTTCGCCTCACCCTGCCTGCGCTAAAGCTCCGGCAAGCCGTGCCCCCTCTCCGAGATGAAGCGGGGGGATAGAGTTAAGATCAGATAAAAGTTATGAAAGAGTTATTAAGAATTGCGATTCAAAAATCAGGACGTCTTCAGGAGGGTTCGTTGGAACTTTTGAAGGAAAGTGGCCTTTCGTTTAGTAATGGAAAAGATCAATTGAAAACCCAGGCCAGGAATTTTCCGGTTGAGGTATTGTTCCTTCGCGACGATGATATCCCACAGTACATCGAAGACAAGGTAGCGGACGTAGGCATTGTCGGTGAGAATGTGTTTACCGAAAAACAACGCAAAAATGTCCTCATCAAACGCTTGGATTTTGCCAAGTGTCGGGTATCCATTGCTGTACCCAGGGCAGAGGATTACCGTAATGTATCCTGGCTATCCGGAAAAAATATCGCCACCTCCTATCCGAACATTGTCAGGCAATTTCTCGATGTCAATAAAGTCAAAGCAGGGATACATGAAATCAGCGGGTCGGTCGAAATTGCTCCCGGCATTGGTCTGGCGGATGCCATTTGTGATATTGTGAGTACGGGCAGCACCTTGCTGAGCAACGGTCTGCGGGAAGTGGAGGTCGTTATGCAGTCGGAAGCTGTCTTGATTGCCAGTCCGGATCTCGGCTCTGAAAAACAGAAAATCCTTGACCAGCTTCTTTTCCGTATTGAAGCCGTCAACTCAGCAAAAAATAACAAGTACATCTTACTGAACTGCCCCAACGAAGCGATATCAAAAATAACGTCCATCATTCCAGGCATGAAGAGTCCCACAATCATGCCGCTGACACGACCAGGTTGGTCATCTCTTCATTCGGTTGTGAATGAAAATGATTTTTGGGAGAAGATTGGGCTCTTGAAATCATTGGGTGCAGAAGGAATTCTGGTGATCCCGATTGAAAAGATGATTGCGTAGTATGAAAACTCTTTCAAATCCACCGGCACAATCCTGGGGTGAACTCATCAGGCGTCCACATTTAGAACTTGAGTTCCTGGAAAGCTCCGTGCGAAATACCCTTAACCGTGTTAAGCTCTCCGGTGATCAAGCACTTCAGGAACTGACACTGCAATATGATGGAGTAAGCCTACAGATTCTAAAGGTTTCTGAAGAAGAAATAAGCTATGCAATTTCTGGTTTGAACCAATCGCTTAAAAATGCCATCCAGGTTGCGGCCTCCAACATTCGCAAGTTTCATGAACTTCAAAAAAGGGAAATAATTGAGGTCGAAACCATGCCGGGAGTTATGTGCTGGAGAAAATCGGTACCGATTCAACGGGTAGGTATTTATATACCAGGAGGAACAGCTCCACTGTTCTCCACTGTCCTGATGTTGGGTATACCTTCCGAATTGGCAGGATGTAAAGATGTCATTCTATGCACGCCTCCCAACAGGGATGGATCAATCAATGCAGCGATACTTTTTGCAGCTTCCATATGTGGCATCAAGAATATTTTTAAAGCGGGTGGCGCCCAAGCCATTGCCGCCATGGCGTATGGTACAACAACCATTCCAGCAGTCCATAAAGTGTTTGGTCCGGGCAATCAATATGTTACAAAAGCAAAACAGATGATCAATCAGGAAGGAGTTGCCGTAGACATGCCGGCAGGGCCTTCTGAAGTAATGATAATCGTTGATGAAACAGCTGACCCATCCTTCGTCGCGGCCGATCTACTCTCCCAGGCTGAACATGGCACCGATAGCCAGGTTGTGTTGGTGTCGCTAAGTGAGTCCAAGGTTGCCGAAGTGCAGAAAGAGATTGACCGTCAGGTTGCTCTGCTGCCGCGAAAGGAAATTGCGAGTGAAGCTTTGCAAAATAGTCTCGCTATTTATTTTGATCAGAAAGAAGCCGCGCTTCATTTTGCAAATGACTATGCCCCCGAGCACCTGATAATCAACACACAGGACTGTGATTCGCTGGCGGAGAAAATTTTCAATGCAGGTTCAGTTTTCTTAGGTCCATGGTCACCGGAAGCAATTGGCGACTATGCTTCCGGCACGAATCATACGCTGCCCACCTCCGGGTATGCCAAGGCCTACAGCGGCGTCTCACTGGAAAGTTTTACTAAAACGATCACGTATCAGAAATTGACCATGCAGGGATTGCAAAATCTTGGGCCTTCCGTTGAAATCATGGCAGAAGCCGAACAGCTCGAAGGACACAAGCGGGCAGTGTCGATACGATTAAGGGCATCTCTAAAAACCCTGCCTTTTATGGCCTCAACCCTTCACCCTTCTCCGGAAGAGAAGGGTACAAGGAGTTTTTAGAGACGCCCCTAAATAAATTGAAATGATACCTATTGACATCCAATCGTTGGCACGGAAAAACGTAAAAAGTTTAAAGCCCTACTCCTCGGCCCGGGATGACTTTGAAGGTACTGCTTCGGTATTTCTGGATGCGAATGAAAATCCGTTTCCCACTGATTACAACCGTTACCCGGATCCTCACCAACGGCTCCTGAAAGACGTCATCGCTCAGTTAAAAAATTTAAAATCCGATCAACTATTTCTGGGAAATGGAAGTGATGAAGCGATTGATCTTCTGTTCAGGGCTTTTTGTGAACCTGGACGCGATAGGGTTGCGATACCGCAGCCTACCTATGGAATGTATGCGGTAAGTGCAGGCGTAAATAATGTGAAGGTAATATCAACGAGTCTTACAAATTCTTTTGATCTAGATTCAAAGGTTATCCTGAAATCAACTTCTCCGCATACAAAACTCATTTTTCTTTGCAGTCCGAATAATCCTTCAGGCAATTTATTAGACGTCAAAGAAATTGAGGTCATTTTAAAAAAATTTCCAGGTCTGGTCATTGTTGATGAGGCGTACATTGATTTTGCAGCATCCGCGAGCTGGACTACCCGCCTTGATGAATTTCAGAATCTGGTGGTCCTACAAACATTTTCCAAGGCTTGGGGCCTGGCCGGATTGCGACTGGGAATGTGTTTTGCCAATCCCGAGATAATTACCTTACTCAACAAGATTAAACCGCCTTATAACATCAACTCGTTCACGCAGTCAGAAGCATTAAAATCCATAAACTTGGGTAAATCTGAAGTGGATCGAATGATAACGGCCATTAAGTATGAACGGGAAGCATTAAGAAAACATTTGCATGAGATCCTTGCTGTTAAAAAAGTCCATCCTTCAGATGCTAATTTTCTCCTTGTTGAAGTGACCGATGCCAAAAAATCGTATGAACACCTGGTCTCGAAAAGCATTATTGTACGAAATCGGTCAATGGTAGTCCTTTGTGACAATTGTCTTCGCATCACGGTTGGTACAAAGGAGGAAAATGATTTACTTATCCAAGCCCTGCGTTTATTATGAAAAAAGTTCTATTTATCGACAGAGACGGTACGCTCATCATAGAACCGCCGGACGAGCAAATCGACAGTCTCGAAAAGCTTGAATTTCTTCCAGGGGTATTTTCTTCGCTGGCAAAGATCGCACGAACTAGTGATTTTGAATTGGTGATGGTGACTAACCAGGACGGGCTTGGTTCGGAAAAATTTCCTGAAACAGATTTCTGGCCTACCCATACTAAAATGCTTCGGGCGTTCGAAAATGAAGGAATCAAATTCAGCAAAGTCTTTATCGACAAATCCCTTCCGCATGAGAACAAACCTACACGAAAGCCCGGGACAGGCATGCTTACAGAATTTCTGTCGGGAACTTATGATTTGTCCAATTCCTTTGTGATTGGTGACAGGGTCACCGACGTTGCATTGGCAAAGAATCTCGGAGCAAAAGGAATTTTACTTGGGTCAGAAGAAAAACGAAGCGAGTTGGAGAAAATGGGGTTATTAACATATTGTCCGCTTATCACATCTTCCTGGGAGGAAATCAGCACCTTTCTTTCAAAACAATCGCGCAGAGTAACACTCCATCGAAAAACAAAAGAAACTGACATTACCATCGACCTTAACCTGGATGGATTGGGACAATGTGATATGAAAACCGGACTTGGATTCTTTGATCACATGTTAGAGCAACTGGCCCGTCATGGTCACTTGGACCTATCGATACAGGTAAACGGCGATTTGCACATCGACGAGCACCACACTATAGAAGATACGGCCCTGACGCTCGGGGAAGCTATATTGAAAGCGTTGGGTGATAAGCGTGGCATCGAGCGCTATGGTTTTTGTTTGCCAATGGACGATGCCCTGGCGCAGGTCGCGATTGACTTTGGAGGCAGGCCCTGGTTGGTGTGGGAGGCCGATTTCAAGCGGGAGAAAATTGGTGAGCTGCCAACTGAAATGTTTTTTCATTTTTTCAAATCCTTTTCGGACGCGGCTAAGTGCAATCTCAACATTAAAGTTGAGGGTCAGAATGAACATCATAAGATCGAAGCGATTTTTAAAGCGTTCGCGAAAGCGATAAAGATGGCTGTTCGAAAGGATGAAATAGGGCTTCTTCCGTCGACGAAGGGAGCGCTTTAAATGACGAATTTAGAATGATGAATTACGAATAAATGCAGCGCAGCATTTCGAAAATTATCCCATAAACCTATTTGAGAGCCACATTGAATACTCAAAATAAAATTCGTCATACGAATAAGAAAGATGAATAGTGAATAAGGACGTACTTTTGAAATACTGTCAAAATAACTTCGTCCCAATTCGTCATTCGTCATTATGAAAGTTGCTGTTATCAAATACAACGCCGGCAATATCCGCTCCGTATCGTTCGCCCTCGAAAGGCTGGGTATTGACTATACCATCACCGATTCCGAGGAAGAAATCCGGTCTGCTGATAAAGTAATCTTCCCCGGTGTGGGTGAGGCCAGCAGTACCATGCGTTATTTGAAGGAAAGAAAATTGGATGAGGTAATTAAGGCCCTTCGGCAGCCGACCTTAGGGATTTGCCTGGGAATGCAGCTTATGTGTCGTCATTCAGAAGAAAATAACACGCCTTGTCTCGGAATATTTGATGAATCGGTACTGCGGTTTAAAGATGAATCATTAAAAGTGCCACACATGGGCTGGAACGCACTTGAAAAAGTCACCAGCTGGCTGGATCTCACATTGGAAAGAAATTTTGTTTACTTTGTTCATAGCTTTTACGTGCCCTTAACTTCTCAGACCGTCGCTGAAACGAATTACGGAATTTACTTTAGCGCTGCATTAAAAAAGAATAACTTCTATGCAGTCCAGTTCCATCCTGAAAAATCAGCAGCCGTGGGAGTAAAAGTGTTGCAAAGTTTTTTAAGACAGTCCGATTAAATATGAAAATCATTCCTGCTATCGACATTATTGACGGCAAATGCGTGCGGCTAACCCAAGGCGATTATAAAAAGGTAAAGGTCTATCGTGACGACCCGGTGGAAGTTGCCAAAGAATTTGAAGCAGCAGACCTTGAATACTTGCACTTGGTAGACCTGGATGGTGCAAAGAAGGGCAAAGTAGTCAACTGGAAAGTTATTGAGTCGATACAGGCAGAGACTGCTCTGAAGGTAGATTTTGGTGGAGGTGTAAAGACTGACGGAGAGGTGGAAGAGTTGCTGGAACTTGGTATCGATCAAATTAATATTGGAAGTCTGGCGATCAAAGACCCCAATAAATTTATTGGCTTCCTGCAGAAATACGGAAGCGAAAACTTTGTTTTAAGTGCAGACGTAAAAAATGAATGGATTCAACTTGTCGGATGGACAGAAGCCTCTACAACAACGATCTACGATTTAACGGC
>JANXYC010000057.1 GCA_025350305.1 Cyclobacteriaceae bacterium
GAGGCGCAAATTTATAAACTTTTGGCATTTGGCGGCATATGAATTGAAAGCGATAAAAATGGCGTTATTTTTGATGTTACAGGGCTGAATGAAGAAAATTGATAAGCTTATCCTTACCTCATTTCTAGGTCCATTCGTCCTCACCTTTATGGTGGTGGTGTTTATCCTCTTGCTGCAGCATATGCTCAAGTATTTTGATGACATCATCGGCAAGGATCTCGGCTGGGATGTCGTAGGAGCCTTACTTTTCTACTTTGCCATTTTTATGACACCCTTGGCCTTGCCGCTGGCTGTTTTATTATCATCATTGATCACCTTTGGCAATCTTAGCGAGCATTTCGAAATAACAGCCATCAAAAGCCTCGGTATTTCCCTCACCAGGAGTCTGGTGCCTATTTTCATTTTTGTTCTGCTGCTAACCTGCTTTGCCTTTTATGTGAATAATAACGTCGTGCCAAAAGCCGCTCTTGAAGCGTATAGTTTGATGTACGACATCAAGCAGAAGAAGCCTGCCCTTGACCTTCAGGAAGGTGCATTTTATTCAGGCATTCCCGATATCAGCATCAAGGTGGGTAAGAAATTTCCGGACGGGAAAACTTTAAAAGATGTCATCATCTACGACCATCGTAACAGGAGCGGGAACAAGCAAGTTACGATCGCCGATTCCGGAAAAATGTTTACGATCCTCAACGATCAATATCTCAAACTGGAACTGTTTAATGGCTACGATTACACAGAAGGAGCGGCAGAACAAAATCTGGGAGCCGGTGGCGGTAATCAGGAAAGTCTGCGAAAGACCAAATTTGGAAAGACAGAAATCGTATTTGATTTGTCCTCGTTTGGCTTAGCACGGACTGACAAAAAATGGTTTCAGGGCAATCGCATTATGAGAAATGTGGTGGAATTGAACCATGACATGGACTCGATGGAAAACGAGGTAAGGGGTTCCAGGCTGGCAGCCTACCAGACAAAAAATAATTTGTTTGTTTTTCACGGGAAGTTGGATACGCTTAAGCTGCCTCCCGATCTTGTCGCCTATAAGAAAAAGAGAGATTCAATAGCAGAGAAATCAAACCCGGGGAGCACACATGTGATAAATTTGTATCCTTTTATAAAGCGTCTAACCCCGGCGGAAGTAACCCATAAATTGAAATTCGCTTCCGATAGTATATTCAAATTGAAAGTGACCCTTGATGAAATAACGGGGGCACTCAACCAAACCCGGATGATGAAAAGTCAACTTTTGAATATGAATGCCAACCGTATAAACTATCAATCCGAGTACAAAGTATTTCAAATTCAATTGCACAAAATTTTTTCGAATTCAATAGCCTGCATCGTAATGTTTCTAATTGGTGCCCCGCTGGGTTCAATCATAAAAAAAGGAGGGCTGGGTGTCCCCGTAATAACTTCAATTTTTTTCTTTATCCTGTTCTATCTCATCACGAGCACTGGTGAGAAATGGGCCGGGCAGGATAAGATCACAGTCCCGATGGGCATCTGGTTGGCAGATATTATCCTCACGCTGGTAGGGCTGGTTTTCCTCCGGCAAGCAAGGTTGGATGCCCGGTTTTTTGAGGCTGATTTTTATCACGTCATGTGGGACAAACTCAGACGCCGGTTTGGCGCGCAAAATGCACCTGATCCAAATGCAGTTTGATTTGGTGGTTTTGTTGTTTTGCCTTACTTTTGCGCGATTAAAAAAAGATTAGAAGCAGTAAATTTCAAACGATGAAGCTCGATTCAGCAAAAAAGCAAGAACTTTTCAGTATTCATGGTGCCGCGAAATCAAAGAAGGATACCGGGTCGCCAGAGTCTCAAATTGCCCTTTTTACTCACCGCATTAATAGTTTAACTGTGCATTTAAAAGGACACAAAAAAGACTTTTCAACGCAGCAGGGTCTTCTAAATTTGGTAGGTCAACGCAAGAAACTCCTTGGCTATCTCCAAAAGACCAACATTGATCGCTACCGGTCAATTATTGCTGACCTTGAATTACGTAAATAAGATATTTGACACGCGCACGGGGAACCTATAACAAGGTTCCCTTTTCGCTTTTGTAACGAGGCTATCAGGCCTTCAAAAAAACCTATGAAACCAACCCCTATTACAAAATCCTGTACGTTGCCTGACGGCCGGGAAATCACAATTGAAACAGGCAAACTCGCACGCCAGGCTGATGGAGCAGTGGTGCTGAGAATGGGTGACACGATGCTGCTCGCCACCGTCGTATCAAACAAAGAAGGTAAAGAGGGTGCCGACTTCCTCCCGCTGTCAGTAGACTATCAAGAGCGATTTGCCTCGACTGGAAAAATCCCTGGTGGATTCTTACGCCGCGAGGGAAGGTTATCAGATTACGAAATATTAATTAGCCGCTTGGTGGACCGTGCCATCCGTCCTTTATTTCCAAACGATTATCATGCTGAAACGCAAGTTGCTATTCAACTGATTTCGGGTGATCCCAATGCACTCCCAGACGCGCTCGCCGCCTTTGCGGCATCTGCTGCTCTTTCTGTTTCTGACATTCCATTTCAAGGACCAATCTCCGAAGTGCGTGTTGCACGCGTTGACGGAAAGTTTATTGTCAACCCAACATTGGAACAAAAAGAGAAAGCGGATCTGGATCTCATCGTGGCAGCATCGCTCGATAATATTTTGATGGTCGAAGGTGAATCAAAAGAAGTAAGCGAGGATGACATGCTGGAAGGTTTAAAAATTGCACACGACGCCATCAAAACACAGTGTCAGTTGCAAATTGAACTGGCAAAATCAGCTAACAAAACACAAAAACGGTCTTACAGCCACGAGACACATGACCCGGCTTTAAAAGAGGAACTGCAAAAACTTTTCTACGATAAAGTATATGCGGTTGCACGCTTGCAGACGCCGAATAAGCAAATGAGGTCCGATCTGTTCAGTACGATCGTTGACGAGTATCTGACTTCGTTACCGGAAGACTCCAGCATTGATCCGGTTCTGGTAAAGAAATATTATCACGACATTCAGAAAAAAGCCAGCCGCGATCTCGTTCTTAATGAACGCGTGCGGCTGGACGGAAGAAAGACAAATGAAATCCGTTCCATCTGGTCGGAAGTTGATTACCTGCCATCATCGCATGGCTCGGCCCTTTTCACAAGGGGAGAAACACAGGCGCTTAGCACGGTTACGCTGGGAACAAAATTGGATGAGCAGATGATCGATGGAGCCATGTTCTCCGGATCAAATAAATTTATTCTTCATTATAATTTTCCTGCGTTTTCTACTGGCGAAGTGAAACCCAATCGCGGTCCCGGCAGAAGAGAAATTGGTCACGGAAATTTGGCCTATCGTTCGCTAAAGCAAGTGCTGCCGCCGGAAGATAAGAATCCATACACCATCCGGATTGTTTCTGATATTTTAGAATCAAACGGTTCATCATCTATGGCCACGGTTTGCGCTGGTTCGCTGGCGTTGATGGATGCAGGAGTTCCGATAAAGGCTGCCGTGTCCGGAATAGCCATGGGTATGATTTCAGATCAAGGCCGCTATGCCATCTTATCTGACATATTGGGCGATGAAGACCATCTTGGAGATATGGACTTTAAAGTAACCGGAACAGAGAAAGGTATCACCGGGTGCCAGATGGATCTCAAGGTGGACGGACTAACGTATGATGTTCTGAAAGAAGCGTTGCTACAGGCGAAGGAAGGAAGACTTCATATCCTCAGCGAGATGAAGAAATCGCTTCAAGCCCCACGCCCTGACCTCAAGCCCCATGCTCCACGAGCACACACAATATTCATTGAGAAAGAACTGATCGGTGCGGTTATCGGTCCTGGTGGAAAGGTTATCCAGGATATTCAAAATACCACCGGCGCTACCGTTGTGATCGAGGAGAAAGACAAGCGAGGTATCGTCAGCATATTTGCTACTAATCAGGCTGCCATGGATGGTGCACTGAAGCGAATCAACGCAATCGTGGCGATGCCGGAAGTAGGCACCGTGTATGATGGGGTGGTGAAATCTATTATGCCATTCGGTGCGTTTGTTGAATTTATGCCTGGAAAAGATGGCCTGCTCCATATTTCTGAAATTAAATGGGAACGCCTGGAAACGATGGACGGAGTAATGGAAGTGGGTGAGCAAGTGAAAGTAAAACTGGTAGAAGTGGACAAGAAAACAGGTAAATTCCGGTTGTCGCGTAAGGTATTGCTGCCGAAGCCTCCGATGAAACAGGAACCTGCCCAGGCCTGACTTGCAAAAGCAGGTTTTTGGAACTAATTTTTCGGCTTTCCGTTTTCATTTAAGCGCTATAAACGCCCATGAGACAGCTTAAAATTAGCAAACAGATTACCAATCGGGAAAGCCAGTCACTGGATAAATATCTGCAGGAGATTGGTAAGGTTGACTTGCTTACTCCGGATGAAGAGGTGGAGTTGGCAAAGCGGATCAAGGAGGGTGACCAGATTGCACTGGAGAAACTTACGAAAGCTAATTTGCGATTTGTTGTCTCCGTGGCAAAGTAGTATCAAAATCAGGGACTCTCGCTGGGGGATTTAATTAATGAAGGTAACCTTGGACTTATAAAAGCTGCACAGCGTTTTGATGAAACCCGGGGCTTTAAATTTATCTCCTATGCTGTATGGTGGATCCGTCAATCCATATTGCAGGCATTGGCAGAACAGTCTCGTATCGTTCGGCTTCCATTGAATCGCGTTGGTTCGTTGAACAAAATATCCAAGACATTTTCGGAGCTTGAACAAAAATATGAGCGCGAGCCTTCAGCAGAAGAATTGGCAGAAGTACTTGAAGTGACTACCGCAGAAATTGTGGACACGATGAAGATCAGCGCCGTCACGTGTCAATGGATGCGCCCTTCGTGCAAGGAGAAGAAAACAGTTTGCTGGACGTACTGGAAAACGACGGTGAAGATACGCCGGACCAGGGCCTAATGACCGACTCACTTAGAAGAGAAGTGCAGTGTGCATTATCGACCCTGACCCGGCGCGAGTTGGACGTGATAACGCTGTACTTTGGATTGAATGGCGAGCATGCGATGACCCTGGAAGAGATTGGTGAGAAGTTTAATTTGACCCGGGAACGCGTTAGGCAAATCAAGGAAAGGCGATCAGAAGACTTCGGCATACTTCAAGAAGTAAGGCTTTGAAACCTTACTTAGGTTAATAACAGTGAAATTGAATAGGATTTATAAGGTCTCTTCACTGAGACTTTTTTTATAGATAGAATTGTATAACCCAAAGCCTTAAGGTTATACGCAATCAGTACTTTTCGGGCTTTAGCGCTAATGAAAAATGCCATGACTCAGGAAAAAGTGAAAGTCTTGATTATCGGATCCGGACCTGCCGGCTACACCGCTGCAATCTATGCTGCACGGGCAGGTATCAAGCCAATTCTATACACCGGCGCACAGCCAGGCGGACAGTTGACCATTACCGGTGATGTCGAGAATTTTCCTGGCTATCCCAAAGGAATCGATGGACCCCAAATGATGATGGATCTCCAGGCACAGGCCGAGCGGTTTGAAACCAGCGTTCGACATGGTCTTGTCACGAAGGTGGACTTCTCGGAATGGCCATTGAAAGCAATTGTTGATGACACACATGAAATAGAGGCAGAAGCGGTTATTATTGCAACAGGAGCTACCGCAAAGTATCTCGGCCTGCCTTCCGAGCAGAAATTTGTGAACAAAGGAGTTTCAGCATGCGCCGTTTGTGATGGATTCTTTTATCGCGGGATGGATGTCGCTGTGGTAGGTGCAGGAGATGCAGCAGCAGAGGAAGCTACGTACCTCTCCAAGCTATGTCCGAAAGTATATTTGATAATCAGAAGGGATGAGATGCGTGCTTCCAAAATCATGCAAGAGCGCGTGCTAAAAAATCCAAGAATTGAGATCTTGTGGAATTCAGAAACGGAAGAAATTCTTGGCAGCAATGAAGTGGAGGGTATACGCCTGTACAATAACAAAACAGGTGAACGAAAAGAGATTCCCATCAGGGGATTCTTTGTTGCGATCGGCCACAAGCCAAATACAGAGATATTCAAAGACCAGCTTACTATGGATGAGACAGGTTATATCAAAGTAAAGCCCGGCACAACCCATACAAATGTAGAGGGGGTCTTCGCCGTGGGAGATGCTGCCGATAAAGTTTACAGGCAGGCCGTTACTGCCGCTGGCACAGGTTGCATGGGTGCATTGGATGCCGAGCGCTTTTTAGCAGCCCGTGAATTAGAACCAGCCAATTCATGAAACTGGATATCCTCGTTATGGCTGCCCACCCTGACGATGCAGAGCTCGGCTGCGGAGGGACAATTCTCAATCACGTTGCAGCAGGCTACAAGGTCGGTATAGTGGACTTCACCAAGGGAGAATTAGGCACCCGGGGCACGCCCAAAACCCGCGAGGAGGAAAGTATTCATTCCGCTAAAATTCTTGGACTAACAGCACGCGAAAACCTGAATCTTCCGGACGGCTTCTTTCAAAACAGCAAGGAGCATCAATTGGCAGTCATCAAAGCCGTTAGAAAATATCAGCCATCTATTGTTCTTGCCAACGCTACACATGACCGGCATCCAGACCATGGACGTGGTTCAGACCTGGCGTTTGAGTCATGCTTTCTTTCGGGATTGACAAAAATTAAAACTGAAGATGAGAAAGGAAAACAAATTGCCTGGCGGCCAACCGCACTATATCATTACATCCAAAGTCAATTCATCGAGCCTGACTTCGTTGTCGATATTTCCGACACCTGGGAGAAAAAATTGGAAGCAATCAGGGCTTTCAAAACACAATTCTTTGATCCTTCCAGTAAAGAACCAGAAACCTACATTTCTAATCCCGGATTCCTGAAAATGCTCGAGGCGCGTGCGGTGGAAATGGGACATTCCATTGGTGTAAAACACGGCGAGGGATTTGTTACCCGTCGGTGGATAGGCGTAAAGTCGCTATTTGATATTTTTTAAGGAGCTAGTCTGTTTAGCTTCCAGCCTGCTCCATTTTTTGTATACAGAATCCGATCGTGTAACCGTCCTTGTCTGCCCTGCCAGAATTCCATCAAAAAAGGTTCCACCTGAAAACCACCCCATTGCTTGGGTTTGGGCAGGACTTTAAGACCTTCAAATCTCTTGACGATTTCCTTAGCCCGTTTTTCAAGTATTGCCCGATCTGCTATGACTACACTCTGCGGTGATGCCCAGGCACTGACCTGACTTTCGCGGGGACGGCTCTGAAAATACGCTGTCGATCTCGCTTCGGTAATACGTTCAGCCATTCCTTCAATTCTCACCTGTCGTTCGAGTTCAGGCCAGAAGAAATTCAATGCGCATGCCGGATTTTCATCTAATTCTTTACCCTTACTGCTTTGATAATTCGAATAAAAAACAAAACAACCGTTTTCAATTCCTTTCAGCAACACGATCCGGGAAGAGGGTTTGCCGCTTTTTGAAACGGTGGCAAGATTCATCGCATTTGGCTCAGGCACCCCCGCCTTCATAAGCTCTGAAAACCACTTCTCAAATTGCGGAAGGGGGGCCGGAGCTACAGTATTAACATCCAGTGTAGCCTTGGAATACTCGTTCCGTAAATCTGCTAGTGGTAACATCGAATTTTTCTGATTTACCGCAAAGATGGTGAGTTCTTTTTGCGGTTTCCGGCCATTGGCATTAAATTTTCTGTTTTCATTTGGAGGTATAGCGAATCGTTGGTTTATTGGAGAGACCAATCATGGATTTTTTTAAATATAGTAATAAATTGAAGGCAGAGAAGGGTAGGCTCCTGATCTCGGAACCCTATTTGCCGGATCCCAATTTCGAACGAACGATAATTTTGCTCTGCGAAAATAACGATGAAGGTTCCTTCGGATTTGTGCTAAATAAACCCTCCTTGGCAAATGTAAGCGAGGTCATGGATGACATTAAGGAATACAACAGGCCGGCCATGGTTGGTGGGCCTGTTCAGCAGGACACCCTGCACTATATTCATCGATGTCCGTCGCTGGAGGACTCTGTTGAGATTGCGACTGGCATATTTTGGGGTGGAAATTTCGAAAAGTTGCTTTTCCTGTTGGATACCAAGCAAATGGCCCATAAGGATATTAAGTTTTTTTTGGGTTACAGTGGATGGACTAGTGGTCAGCTGGCGGAGGAATTGGAGCAGGACTCCTGGATTGTGAGTGATCTGGTATCAGAAGACCTTGTATTTGATACCGAACCAGAGGCTATGTGGAAAAAGACACTGACGATCATGGGAGGCCGGTTTTCCGTTTATTCCAATTATCCAAAAGACCCACGCTTGAATTGAATGAAATCTATACTTTTGCCGTTATTATGATCCGCTGGAAGCGCATTTAAAGCCGAAAATGAGGGAAATGGAATCGAAAGAAGAGCTAGTAGTGTTGAAAAATGCTCCCGAAAGAGACGTGGTCACCACCCCGGCATCATTGGAGGAAATGGATGAAGTTATCCCGGATCAGGACTATTCCCACTTTTCAAAAAATGATTTTGTAGAACTGCTGAAAGAGCTGGCTCATCAAAATGATTTCAAAAAAGCGGATTCCGCGATGAAGGAAATCAAAAATCATTTTGACGAAATCCAGGACAAAGAGCGGTCAGAGGCACTGAAGCGATTTATTGACAGTGGCGGCTCCCCGGATGATTTTGAATACCGGCCCGATCCGCTGGACGCAACCTTCGCGGCCAACTACAAGCTTCTCAAGGATCGGAAAACAGAACACTTCCGAAACCTTGAAGATCAAAAAAATGAAAATCTTAGAAATAAGAATACGTTGTTGGAGGAACTCAGAAATTTAATAGATGCGGAAGACGATAAGCGTAGTTTTGATAAAGTCAAAGAGATTCAGCACAAGTGGAGATCGATCGGTCCGGTACCATCCGCTCACATGCGACCACTCTGGGCAAACTATCATGCGCTGATGGACCGTTTCTATGACAACCGGAATATTTATTTTGAGCTCAAAGAATTAGATCGCAAGAAGAACCTTGAGGCAAAAATCGAATTATGTCTGCG
>JANXYC010000171.1 GCA_025350305.1 Cyclobacteriaceae bacterium
TTTTACCAAAGTGACCCATCAGCACGTAAGGCAAGTAGAAAAAATGATCAATGAAAGACCCGTTAGAAAATTTAATTATCAAACCCCAAATGCTGTATTTTTACAAAAATTAAAAGTTGCACTTATTAGTTGAACACAGCACAATTTCATTTTTCATATCGCTTTTTTTTGGCTCATATTTGTCAGATTTCAATTTATACTTCATTCAACCAGTTTATTATGACCAATAGCTTACTTGATTCAAAGGGCGTCTGGGAAAATGGGCTTGCTGTTATTCGCGTGATCATCGGCATCTTCCTGATCTATCATGGGGCACAAATATTTGCGACAGAAGATATGAAAGGCTATGGGCAATGGCTTACCGATCTCCATGTTCCGATGGCGACATTCATGCCGTACGTTGGGAAGGCAGCCGCGCTTCTTGGTGGCCTATGCCTCGTACTTGGATTGTTTACGCGCATGGCTTCAATCGTACTGGCCCTTAACTTCACGTTTATTACGTTTGTTATGGGACAAGGAAAAATCTTCACCGAGAATCAGCATCCCTTTATGTTTGTCCTGTTTAGTTTGATTTTTCTCTTTGTAGGTCCAGGTCGCTGGAGTCTGGACTACCGGATGTTTAATAAGGAGAAATGAAGTTTCAGGTTTCTGAGAAGTGAACTTAGTTCTCACTCCTTTGACAAGTTCAATTTTTTTGTACACCATCTTCGTTCTGGCCCCATGGCGCAAATTGTGAAGAGGTCACAAAGTACACAAAGCAGGGACACGAAGGACACGACGAATCATGAGAGCATTCATTTATCCGTTGCTTTTAAAATCCGTGAATCTGTGGCTAAAAATATAATTACAATTCCATGAAACCCAAATCAAAATCGGTTTTGATCACGGGCGCCTCAACCGGTATCGGGTTTGGCGCTGCGAAAGAGTTGATCCGCCGGGGGTATATAGTGTTTGGCAGCGTTAGGAAAATGGAAGATGCCGACCGTGTCAGCGGGGAATTGGGCGACCATTTTATTCCACTTCTATTTGACGTCACCGATCAGGCTGCGGTCGATCGCGCGGAAAACGAAATCAGGCAACACCTGAAAGGCCAGGGACTAGGAACATTGATCAATAACTCGGGTATTTCTGTTTCCGGTCCTATAGAATTGCTAACAATGGAAGAGTTCATTTACAATTTTGAGGTGAATGTATTCGGCACGGTGCGCGTTACGAAAGCGTTTTTGCCGCTTTTAGGAGCACAGAAAGATCACCCCTCACGTCCGGGACGTATATTAAATATCAGTTCGGTCTCTGGCAAATTTACAGCCCCTTACATGGCCCCATACAATGGTACCAAATATGCTCTGGAAGGTATTTCCCATACTATGCGGAAGGAGTTCGCCCGTTATGGAATTGAGGTAGTGATCATTGGACCCGGGCCTATACAAACGCCCATTTGGGAAAAAGGCTCACTGAAGCGGTTCGCAGGATCATCGTATTTCGATTCACTTGCCAAATTCTTTGGCAAATTGGTCAGCGACGGAATGAAAGGCATGCCATTGGAAGAATGTTCGCGCCGGATCGCTGATATTCTGGAAACAGAAAAGCCAAAAACCCGGTATCCGATTGTTCAGGGAAAATGGGTGAACTGGACGTTGCCCTCCCTTTTGCCCGACCGTGTACTGGATAATTACTTTAAGAAGTTGATGTGATGTCTTTAGTCCCTAGTGCTGTTTCAACTAATTGATTCACGCTCTTCCTCAATAAATGCCGAGAACACGCACTGGGCTTTTAAGTATTTGTATAAACAGGTAATGGATTGGGACTAGCCTCTCAAAGGTTGCCACAAGTTATTCCTGGGCTGACCAAGTATGCGATGAAATAAATTGACAAAATATTCTTTTGATTCTCCGCGTAGCCTTTGCGTCTTTGCGCCTTTGCGGTGAAAATTCTTAACCGACGCAAAGTAAAGGCCGCAACGGCAATAGATAATTTGTTTAGTCTGTTCAAAACGTACCTTAGTCAGCCCCGAGGGTGATGTCGATGAAGATTTTCACCATTTTCCTGGTCCGCAGTGAAGGGTCAAAACCTGCTATCGCGGATGAGAACGGTTTTTTCCTTTACTTCTTCGATTACCCTCTGATTGGAGTACTTGCTCAAACTACTGCCGTAATAGTTCAGTAATCCGTTGTAAAGATGCTCGAACACTTGCCAGTTACGGTTCTTGTTGCCATCGCTCATGGTCGATTTTGCGGGGCTTTGTTGCAATCCAAGGTCTTTAATGAAGGTTTCCGATACCCCGATACCCACCGATATATCTTCCAGGGTGCTGCACTTGCACAGCTGTCCGAACAAAAGGGCCACGAATTGATCGTAGGTCTTGTACTTATGGCAATACTTATCGCTTTGGTATTTCTTTACCGATGACCTAAGAAGATGGGGCGGGATCAGGTCAATTACCTGACGGATTACTGGCTTATTGTTATTTTTGTTCCTGCGGAAGAGGCTCATTCTTTTAAGATTTAGACACCTCAAAGGTTTGAACTTTTTCCGCTATTTTATAATCTGGACTTTCGGATAGTTATGATATAATTTAACACTGTTGTCTGACTAAATAGTAGTTAAAAAGGATGGCGATACGCCACCCTTTTTTGTGTCATTTTTGTAGTGCGAACAAACATCAATGACATGGATAAAGGTAAAACTTTTGTCGGACAGCCAATACTGGACCAAATCAGGTAGATCCCGATCTGGCGCAAGTGTTCCGCAGGGACACTTGTGACCTCTCATGTTGGCAGTCTCCAGACTGCCGAAGATCACTGGGTTAACAAATTCCAGAAAAATACATGAACTTTAAAAGATAAACCGACCGGAAACAAGGCTGTCCTAGATGATTATCTGAAACGTAAGTCTAAAGACTTAACGCATAATGGGTCCAAGTCTCTCAGCCCGCCAAACCCCCCGCGCAAGACTCAACCAGTCGCAGGATACCCTGGTTACTTTCTTTTAAATACAAACTGCGACTACTGTGCCTGAATGATCCGTGCGTAATATTCCTTGAGGTGATGATATTCTTCCGGTTCGTAAATAGCTTTGTTTAACGACAAAGAACTGGTCATCGTAATTTCGTTTCCGATGGTCGTTGTACTCAGCACGAATTTTCCACCACCCAATGGCAATTGAAATGCCACGTTGGAGGGCGATTCATCAACCTGAAGGTGTGTTGGAAACTCCAACGTCAACACCAGGGTGGATTCTTCTGCGACCCCCAGGTCCACTGGGTAGAGACGCTCGGCAGACTTAAGCGGATTCTTTTCCATTCGCCCTGAAACAAAAGGACTAAAATAAAGCGTAGAAGCTTCAGGATTATCAAAGCCAGCTATCGTAATTTCCATTTTTTCAATCAAGGGTTTCGTAAGGTCATCAAGATTTTCATTTGTGTAATTAATGATTTCGGAATTGGACCATTTCAGCTCCAATTCTTTTACATATCCCTTCAGGTCTTGCATTCTGACTATTGCTTTGCGTGCGGCCACTGCTGCGTACCCTCGCGAAAGGATAGTAAGTTTACCGTGGAGGCTTCCATTATCCAATAACTTTAAATCCAGTGTGTTGACTTTTTTTTCCTTTTCGAGGGGTTTAAGTTCTATCCATCCTGATTCTGAGCTGCTGATCAGTCGGCCTCTTCCGTTAAAGCATCGTACGGGCAATATGCCAAAGGGAAGGAATGGATCCGTGGCATCGAGCAGATATTCCTTTTCACCAATTTTTACCCGCGCAATCACATAGTTGAAGCCGCTCATCACGGGATGGAGTTCGACGGGCAGTCCGTTGCTTCGGGTACTTAATATCACCGGGTCGGCTTCGAGATCATAGGCCTGCAAAACACCTATCAACGTCAGATTAATATCGCCCACGTTTCCTTTTCGCAATTCATAAGCTTTTTTTATATCCGTGTTCGAATATTTGCCGTCCTCACCATTCCAGAAATACCAGCGATTGATAAAATAATAAATGAGGGTTGCTCTCCTCAAGGGGTCGGTTTCGGCGCCCATCATAAGTTTTAGTTTTTCGTCCCTCCAGATTGCGTGCTTTCCGAATCTGTAACCCGAAATTTTCATGCTTGCGAAGCTCATCGTCCACATCCTTCCACTCACGTGTTATCCGGTCCGTAGTGCCATCAAATCTTTTTATTTCAGAAAGTTCGAAGCGAATGCATGAAATAAAATTGCTCCTGGCAGTCATGTAGTCTTCATTAATAAAGGCAGGTATGTGTTCCATTCCAAACTTGCCCAGAACACATTCGGCCCCGTAGTTGTCACCCGGCGTATAGCAGTCTTTTACAATAACAGATTCGTTCTTAGTCAATTTCAGAAACCCCCTCAAGGCAATATTGTAGACATAGTTTCCGGGTATTTTGGACCAATATTCACTGCTGATTTTGGGGATATCGCCTTGAAACTCCCAAGGACGAAAATTGAAAAAGAAAGGCGACTCCAAGACATATTTTACTTCAATAATGGAGCCCACACGAATATCCGGCAGCGTGAATTTTGCAATGATGTGATGCTTGGACGCCTTGTCTAAAAAGAAATTTTTTTCTTCCATTTTTGTTTCCTTAATACCTTTGCCCTCGAGGTTGAAGGTTGTGGCATTCAAAGAAATCCACCGTTCCTCCCGTTTTGTACCATCCTTATAAAGGGGAATGGCAAAATTTGCCTCCTCAAAACCGGAACGCTTCAGGATTTTTATTTTGACATGGTACTCGAACATTAAATTATTGTCGTCATAATTGCTGATGTAGGCTTCCCCAAACTCCTTTAGTACCACAGCGCCCGCTGTGGTATCCGGAGGGTAGGTGTTCATATCCAATTCCGCATAGGTAATCTTCCCAAAATCAAAGCCGGAATTCTGTGCAAACGTATTTACCCCGAAGCACAGGAAGAGGCAGGTCGGTATCCACACCCATACATTAATAGCTGATCTCATGCGGTAACAATAATTAATAGGGGATCTACTTTCAGCACGATGAAGGGTGGCTTACTTCTTTCTGAGGTCAATAATTCCCTTCATCTGCTTATTCATCAGCATCGGGTTAAGTCCATCAATTCCCGCCTTAAGCGTATTATCCAGCTTTATGAGCTGACCATCCAATTCCTTGCTCAACTCATCAAAGACTTTATACACGCCGGCCGTGGGTTTTGCATCGCCCGTTTCCAAACTACGGCGTACCGCGGAAATACGATTACCAAGTTTGATGGGAAAGTTTAACGGATCTTGTCCACTGCGATTGCGCACCTGGTAGAGGTCTTCTTCAATGGCAGAAAGTTTTGCCAGGAGGTCCCTGGCGTATGCTGTAATGACCGGATCCGATGTTTCTTTCAAACCGACTTCCATCTGCTTCCTGATTTCACGAATTCGAATCACCGCCTCGTTGGCAGCGCTCTCCTTATCCCGGATCTTCATCGCTACATCAAATGTTTCCTTTAGATCGCCTTCCGACACCCCTTTCAGGTTGGGATCAATCTTAACATTAAATGGATAAACCTGGGAATAACTTCCCGACGTGAATCGGATCTGATATTTTCCAACCGGCGCCTTGGGACCGCTCTTCGCATTGGCACCCCACAAGATCATCCCTTCAAATACGGTTGCGCCCGGATAGCGCAAGTTCCACGAAAAGGTGTTGAGCCCCGCAGCGGTTGTTGGTTTGGCTGGCTCCCGCTCCCACCGTGGAATAGTTGGATCAGGTTTGTATTCAGGCTTATCACCTTTTACGGTTGTCACCACAATGCCCTGCGCATCTAGAATATCGATTTTTACCGAATCTACTTTGTCTTTCAAATAATACTGGAATACTGCATTGTACACACCCCGAATGGCATCGCCGGGTTGAAAGAGGATGGTGTTTTGTTTCATGAGCTCCGGGGTCAATTGCCGTAGCGGTTGAATGTCATCCAAAATCCAGAAGCCGCGGCCATGCGTGCCCAGCACAACATCATTGTCTTTCACTACCAGGTCACGGATAGGTGTATCCGGCAAATTCAATTGCAGCGGTTGCCAGTGGTCACCTGCATTAAATGAAACATACGCCCCGTGCTCGGTTCCCAAAAATAAAAGCCCTGGACGAACGTGATCTTCACGTACCGATCTGGAAAAGTGACCATCCTTAATTCCATTCACAATTTTTGTCCAGGTTTTTCCGTAATCCTTCGTGCGAAACACATAGGGCTGGCGGTCATCCACTTGATATCGGAATGCCGCCACATAGGCTGTACCCGCATTGTGTCTCGACTCATCAATCATTGCAACAACGGAATTTTTTGGTAAATCTTTAGGTGTAATGTCCGTCCAATTCTTCCCACCGTTTCGTGTGATGTGGATTTTACCGTCATCCGATCCGACC
>JANXYC010000179.1 GCA_025350305.1 Cyclobacteriaceae bacterium
AAGAAAGGGGAGCGAGGAGCTCCCTTTTTGGTGTATGCAGGGTTTAGAAGCGCAGCAATGGACTGATGGCAAGCAAGTATGTAAACACATCTCAGGTGATGAGCTTCTTTTTTTGTTTACTTTGATGCGTCCTTGCTCAAGGACTTTAAAATAATATAGGCAAGTAACGAAGGAAGAAAAATCCATAACCCATAAAGAGCGGTTATTTACCTGAAAGCTGACCGCAAAACCCATAAGGTTTTATTGGATGAAATTATTTACATCGAGAGCCTGGATGCGTATGTGAAAGTCCACCTCATCAATGCTGTGTTAGTAACGCGTGAAAACATCAGCTCGCTCGAGCAAAATCTTTCAACTGGAATGTTTGTCTGGATACATCGCTCATTTATCATCAATATGAAGCATGTTAGCACCATTTCTGCAGAGGGTGTTGAAATTACCAAAAAGCAACTTCCGTTTGGCAGGGTGTATAAGAAATCGGCGCTTGCAGCGCTTTCAATTAAGGAAAATTAGGTGAATAGGAAAGCCTGCCCTTTTTCTCGGATGCTGGCTTGCATTTCTCTAACCCAACCAAAGTAAGATTCAATTGCGATACTGAAGTTGTCAGGTTTTCCTGATTGATATTTGTTCTAAGAATGATTCAATTGTGTAAGGCATTGAATGGTTTTGGACAATTTATTCTTCATGATATGAGCAAACAAATCGGAATACCTGAAGAAGTTGTGTTGAATAAAATCTACCAGGTAGGTGGTCAACGAGTCATGCTTGATATGGACCTTGCCGAATTGTACGGAGTGGAGACGAAACAATTAAAGCGGGCAGTGAAAAGAAATAAAACCCGCTTCCCCAGAGATTTTATGTTCATGTTAAACGGTCATGAATTTGAAAACTTGAGGAGCCAATTTGGCACCTCAAGTTGGGGTGGAATCCGGTACTTACCGATGGCTTTTACTGAACAGGGTGTGGCTATGCTGTCAAGTGTGCTAAACAGTAGGCGGGCAATAGCTGTAAATATTCAGATCATCCGGGTATTTACTAAAATGAGGCTGGTGCTTAAGACACATATGAGTATTTTGGTGAAATTGAAAAAGATGGAGAAGAAAGTGAACAGGCATGACGATGATTTTAAAACAGTATTTGCTTATCTGAAAAAATTGCTCGATCCTTTAACGGAACCTATGCGAAAGATCGGGTTTAAACATACGAAAGAGTAGAAGGCCCAACCTCAGGCTCCCCCGTTGGCCGGGATTTGTGATCCCCGGCCGATTCGAAGGAGCGCTTTTGTGAGATGAGGATTTGAAATCCGACTTGCTCTCTCAATTAAAGAATAGTTGTATAAATCATCAGATCTACAATTAAAGATTATCCAGATTTGTAAAGTGGTAGAGAAGTCTGCATTTGGAGCGCGATTATCAAAATGCAGATTTAGTACCCAGTAGTACCATGTGGGCATCTCTTCCATATAACACGGTTTCAGAAAGCCTCAAAAACACCTTTTTCATTGGCCTCATCCCACCTTCTCCGGAGGAGAAGAATCGAGGAGTTTTTGAAGCTTTCCTTAGACGCATTTTTCTGTTATTCTTTTATCAATGCCCTATCCGCGATGGTGGGTCTAAAACCTTGCCTTTTATGGCCTCAACCCATCACCATTCTCCGGAAGAGAAGGGTACAAGGAGTTTTTAGAGAAGCCCATGTTTTATTTTAAAAACTTTTCTTCATCTTTACCGTATTCTTGCTCACGCAAGAGCTAAAGCCTATGAAGCTGTTTATCTGATTTGACTTCTCGTCAAATTCCTTTCTGATCCGTCAGTGCGCATTTGCAACGCGCGCACCTTCTAATTATTAGCCTACTTTTAATTTTGGTTATGAACGTTTTTACAAAAACAGCTTCTCTATTTAATCTATTTAAACAAGCCGTAAAAGGCGATCAGCAGAACTTCACCGAAGGCAGCATCAACCGCGCAATTTTCATGTTGTCCATTCCCATGATTCTGGAGATGGCCATGGAGTCGTTGCTGGCCGTCGTGGATATTTTCTTTATCAGCCGGCTGAACGACAATGACGCCGTGACGGCCGTGGGTTTAACTGAATCCGTTAATGCAATTGTCTATTCCCTGGCCATGGGTTTGGGTATGGCGGCAACCGCCATGGTCGCAAGGCGTATTGGTGAAAAAGATGGACCAGGTGCCGCCGTTGCAGCAGTAAATGCGCTCTACATCGGCTTGATGGTATCCGTGATTATCAGTCTTTCAGGAATTCTTTTTTATAAAGATATTCTGAGGTTAATGGGTGCTTCCGAAAATATTGTCGCGGTAGGTTCGGGCTATACCCTGTGGATGCTGGGTGGCAACTTTACAATTGTCTCTTTATTTCTGGTTAATGCAATTTTTCGCGGCGCGGGTAATGCAGCCATTGCAATGCACTCCCTGTGGATAGCGAACATTCTCAACATGGTTCTTGATCCGCTTCTCATTTTTGGATGGGGCCCGGTCCCTGCCATGGGGGTGGAGGGCGCTGCCATTGCGACCAACATTGGCAGGGGTGCCGGCGTATTGTATCAGCTTTACTACCTCGCAGGTGATAAGGGCATCATCAAAATTCACCGGGAAAACATAAAAATTCACCGTGATATTATTATACGCCTGTTGAAAGTGTCAGCCGGCAATGTCGGGCAGTTTTTAATTTCAACGGCGAGCTGGCTGTTCCTGGCAAGGATCATCGTTAACTTTGGGAGTGCCGCATTTGCCGGTTATCAGTTTGCAATACGGATCATCATCTTTACCATTCTGCCGTCCTGGGGTATGGCCAATGCTGCGGCTACGCTGGTAGGACAGAACCTCGGAGCCAAGCAACCAGAACGGGCGGAAAAATCGGTGTGGACAGCGGGTTTCCTGAACATGGTTTTTTTGGGATTGATATCGATCACGTTCTATTTTGTTTCCGAACCGGTCATGGGTTTTTTCTCGTCCAACGCAGAGGTCATTCGATTCGGAACGCAATGCCTTCGGATAGTGGCTTTCGGCTATGTATTTTATGGATATGGAATGGTGATCATACAAGCGTTAAATGGAGCGGGTGACTCGAAAACACCGACAATACTCAACTTGTTTGGCTACTGGCTTTTTCAAATTCCACTGGCGTATGTAATGTCAATGAAACTGGACTTTGGTGCCTCTGGTGCTTTTTGGGCCATCGCGATCGCCGAGTCTGCGATGGCTGTCGCGGCGATTATCATTTTCCGGCAAGGGAAATGGAAGACAGTGAAAATTTAGCTTTTGGGTGTTGGGTCTTGGCAGAGTCGCTAAGACCTAAGTCCCAACAGCTAAGTTTTATCTGCATCCTTTTTCTTGAATGCTGCTTTTGCTGCTTTCTCCAACTCTTCCCCTGCTTTTTTCAAGCTAGCTTCCACCTCTCTCCACCGCTCCTTGTTTTGACTGTCGTTCTTTAATTTTTCTGCTGAAACTTTCAGTTCCTCATACTTTTTTTTCAAATCGGCCTCCACCCGGGTGCTGGCATCTTTGGCTTCTGCAAAGAACTGATCAAGTTTTTTGCCAAAATCCTTGAAAAAAGTTTCGGCTTTTCCTTCCTGCTTATTTTCCATACAAAACGGATTATTTTGGAATCCCTAAATTACAGACTTAAATGTAAAACTCCATGGAAACTGAGCAAGATCCGCTTGAACGCATACAACGCATGCTGGAGAATAAATCCACAGCCAAACAGATTACATACAAAAACCTGATAAGCTCGTTTGAGGCCCTCGCGAAAGAATCCAGGCGAGTCGTGGGTGAACTCAGGAAAAAGGTGAAACCGAGTGACCACGA
>JANXYC010000185.1 GCA_025350305.1 Cyclobacteriaceae bacterium
GCCGTTCTCGTATTCGTATACGTGGCGTTAACGGTTGCTTTAAGCCGATCTGTGAGCTGCGTACTTCCGTTGAATGTGAAATTGTTTCTGGTCAATTCATTATTGGGCAATATCCCCATGTCATGAAGGTTACCATACGAAACATAGTACGTTGACTTATCCGATCCTCCTGAAAAAGACACATTGTTCTGGAAAGTACGGCCCTGATGAAATAGGTTCTTTACATTATTTGGATATGAGGTCAGGGCTTCCTGCTGGCCACGGAAGTTGGTTACATTTTGTCCGGCAATTTTTGGTCCCCAGCTGTTTACATCATTTGCGGGGTTAAAAACACCATATTGACCTTGACCATAAACGTTCTGATAATCCGGGAATCTGTTTACCTCCGAAAAGGTCACCCCTGAACTAAAATTCACAGTATTCTTTCCTTTTCCTTTTGCTCCTTTCTTGGTTGTGATAATAATAGCACCGGCAGCTGCTCTTGATCCATACAATACAGCCGCAGACGGTCCTTTCAGTATCGACATTGTTTCAATGTCATCCTGGTTAAGGTCGATACCACGGTTTGAATTGGAAACTCCGGACTGTAAAGCATTCGCTCCGCCACCGTTGTCAATAGGAATTCCATCCACCACAAAAAGTGGCTGGTTCGTACCCGTGAATGTAGTTTGGCCGCGTATAAAGATGCTGGATGAAGATCCTACCATTCCATTGGATCCTTGAATGCGCACCCCTGCAATCTTGGCGGTAAGTGCGTTGGCAATATTGGTAGTCCTCCCAGCCGTCAATTGCTGATTATCGATTGAAGTCACGGAGTAACCAAGCGATTTAGTCTCGCGTGGTACGCCCAAGGCAGTGACCACAACTTCGGACAACTGCTTAATGTCCATTCCTAATTGAACATCCACCACAGAACGGTCACCAATCAATATTTCCTGTGTTTGCATGCCGATGAATGAGAACATCAAGCTGCCGCCTGCAGCGGAAACATTCAATTTATAGTTGCCGTCAGCGTCGGTAACTGTTTCATTGGTAGTTCCTTTCAGTACTACGTTTACGCCAGGTAAAGTTGATCCATCCTCTGGGGAGGTCACCTTACCCGAAACCACTCGTTCCTGCGCCCACGCTGTCGTGAGGGCAAAAACGAATGTGAAGCACACTAATAAAAACTTCTTCATAGGTTTTTGGTTTAGGTTAAATAATACACTTTCGAAATTATGGGATTATTTGTGAAAAGGGAATACCGCAAAAAGAAGCGCGTTAAACAAAACCGCTAATTTCCTTGGCGCAATCGATATAGATTATGGTGTGACCTTGAAAATGGCTCAAAATCGATGATTGCTTCTGGGATTACTATATAACCCTGAGAAAAAAATACCGAATACTGTGTTAAAAAAAAACCCGGAAATCCGGGGTGTTTTTGTGTTAGGAAATTAGACGTGTGACTATGCTGCTGCCACCACAGAGACAAATGACTTATCGGCTCTTCCTTTTTTGAACAATACAGTTCCATTGGTGAGCGCAAACAGGGTATGGTCCCTGCCGATCCCCACATTTCTGCCTGGATGATGTTTGGTGCCGCGCTGACGAACAATAATATTACCGGCAATTACTTTTTGACCACCGAAAACCTTGATGCCAAGGCGCTTGCTTTCCGATTCACGCCCGTTTTTAACCTTACCTTCGCCTTTCTTGTGTGCCATGAGTTAGAACGTTTTTCTACTTTTTATGCCTGGATACTTTCAATCTGAACTTTTGTAAATTTTTGACGGTGTCCGTTTTTAACGGCATATCCCTTCCGGCGTTTCTTTTTAAAAATAATCACCTTATTATCCTTCACGTGCTCTAATACTTTGCCGGATATGGTCGCTCCCTTGATCAGAGGACTGCCCACCCGTATGACGCCGTCTGTGTCGATTAACAGGACCTTGTCGAACTGTACCGTTGTACCCGCCTCAGCGTCCAGGAGCGGCGTATATAAATACTGGTCTTTTTCTACTTTGAATTGTTTCCCAGCGATATCCACTACAGCGTACATGATAGTTGATTTTAAAAATGGACTGCAAAGATAGAATTCCATCCCGAAAAAACCAATAATTCTCTCAAAAAAGGCCAAAAGAACCTAAGAAGAAGGTTTTAGACAACCTGGGTGCGATTAGAAGGCTCTTGGGCCAAATTGAACAAGTCTTTCATCCCTCAATTGATATAAGGGCTCTCTAAAAACTCCTTGTACCCTTCTCTTCCGAGAAGGGTGACGGGTTGAGGCCATCAAAGACAAGGTTTTTAGAGATGCCCATAAATGACCACTGTAATTCAATTCAATTTTTTGTATTAAATTTTTTAGAAAATTTATCATTTGAGTATTCACTTTTCATAAGGGAGATAAGTGAATGAGAATGAAACCCTTTTCAAAATTCTGAAGGTCGGTAACATTTGAGATCGGTCATCGCCACCGGCCTTCCTCCTTTGATATGTATCCCCCATTTAGAATATTTGTTGTTCCCAAACTTTATTGAGTTCGTACGCTCATTTGATGAGCCGGCCGACGTCCTTTAAAAATTGCGGAGCACAAACTAACGACCAACCCCACAAAATATATGAGCCAACCTTTATTTGAGGAACCCATCCTGAAAGAAAATAAGGACCGCTTTGTCCTTTTCCCCATCCGGCATCATGACATTTGGAAATTCTACAAGCAGGCAGAAGCAAGTTTCTGGACGGCAGAAGAAATCGATTTGAGTCATGATCTACGCGACTGGGCCAGCCTCAATGATGGTGAAAGGTACTTCATAACCCACGTTTTGGCCTTTTTTGCTGCCAGCGATGGGATCGTAAACGAAAACCTGGCCGAGCATTTCATTGGTGAAGTGCAATACACGGAAGCAAAATTTTTCTATGGATTTCAAATCGCCATTGAAAACATCCATTCCGAGACCTACTCCCTGCTCATCGATACCCTGGTAAAGGACCCAAAAGAAAAGGATAAGCTCTTTCATGCCATCGACACAATGGAGTGTGTGAGGAAGAAAGCGGACTGGGCGCTGCGTTGGATCAACCAGGGAAATTTTCAAGAGCGGTTAATAGCCTTTGCCGCAGTGGAGGGCATTTTCTTTTCCGGCTCTTTCTGCTCCATCTTCTGGCTTAAGAAAAGAGGCCTGATGCCAGGATTGAGTTTCTCCAATGAGCTGATCTCCCGTGACGAGGGATTGCACTGCGACTTTGCCTGCCACCTTTACACCCGCCATGTGGCGAACAAGCTTCCTGAAGGACGTGTGACGGAGATCATCATGGACGCCGTCGCCATTGAGAAGGAGTTTGTGACCGATGCTCTGCCCGTGAACCTGATCGGGATGAATGCCCAGCTTATGTGTCAGTACATTGAGTTTGTTGCCGACCGGCTTTTGAATGAATTAATTGGGAAAAAGGTGTATGGCGCAGCCAATCCCTTTGATTTTATGGAGATGATTTCGTTGCGGGGAAAGACCAATTTCTTCGAAAAACGCGTAGCGGAATATCAGAAAGCTGGGGTCATGAAAAGCACAGAAAAAGAAGTAGACCAAAAATTTTCCCTGAATGAAGATTTTTAATTACCTTTTGAGACCATTTTTTAAACTTTTACTACACCCAAACAACCCTCATACATGCTCGTATTGAAGCGTGACGGACACAGAGAGTCCGTTAAGTTCGACAAAATCACCTCCCGGATCGAAAAACTCTGCTATGGACTCGATCCAAAACTCGTGAACCCGGTAGAAGTTGCCATGAAGGTGATCAATGGCCTCTACGATGGCGTATCCACGCATGAATTAGACAGTCTCGCAGCGGAAATTTCGGCCACGATGATCACTCGCCACCCGGACTTCGCCAAGCTTGCAGCTCGTATTGCGGTCTCCAACCTCCACAAGACCACCAGCAAGTCGTTCTCCAATTCCATGAAACGACTCTATCAGCATGTAGATGCCAAAACCGGACAGAATGCTCCCATGATCTCCAAGGAAACATGGAAGGTCATCAAGAATCATGCTGCGGAGTTAGATGATGCCATCTTTTACGATCGTGATTTCAGTTACGATTATTTCGGGTACAAAACGTTAGAGCGCTCCTACCTCATGAGGATTGAGGGCAAAGTGGTTGAACGGCCACAGCACATGTTGATGCGTGTGGCCGTTGGGATCCACGGTGAAGATATTCCTGCTGCGATCGAGACCTACGACCTGCTCTCTGAGAAATGGTTTACGCACGCGACTCCTACGCTATTTAACGCCGGAACACCGAAGCCACAATTATCATCCTGCTTCTTGCTCACGATGAAGGATGATAGCATTGACGGTATTTATGATACATTAAAAAATTGTGCAAAAATTTCTCAATCGGCAGGTGGTATTGGTTTAAGCGTACATAATGTGCGCGCCAAAGGCTCCTACATCAAGGGAACCGGCGGCACATCGAACGGCATTGTGCCCATGCTGCGCAATTTTGATATGACGGCACGCTACGTGGACCAGGGTGGCGGTAAGCGCAAAGGAAGTTTTGCCATTTACCTGGAACCGTGGCATGCTGATGTTTTTGAATTCCTCGACTTAAAGAAAAACCATGGCAAAGATGAGATGCGTGCCCGCGATCTGTTTTATGCGATGTGGATACCAGACCTTTTCATGAAGCGTGTGGAGGCCAATGAGATGTGGTCACTCTTCTGCCCCAATGAGGCTCCTGGATTAGCGGATTGCTACGGAGAAGAATTCGAGCGCTTGTATGAAAAGTATGAGAAAGAAAACAAGTTCCGCAAACAAATAAAAGCGCAAGACCTGTGGTTTGAAATCCTTGAATCCCAAATCGAAACAGGAACACCCTATATTTTATATAAAGACGCTGCCAACAAAAAGTCCAACCAGAAAAACCTGGGCACGATCAAATCGAGCAACTTGTGCACGGAGATTATTGAATACACGTCGGCCGACGAAATAGCGGTGTGTAACCTGGCCTCCATTGCGCTGCCAAAGTTTGTGACATCGGATGGAAAGTTTGATCATCAGAAATTGTACGAGATCACGAAAGTCGCCACCCGCAACCTCAACAAGGTCATTGACGTCAACTACTACCCTGTACCGGAAGCCAAGAAGTCGAACATGCGTCACCGCCCTATTGGGCTGGGTGTGCAGGGATTGGCGGATGCGTTTATTCTTCTGCGAATGCCCTTTGACTCAGAAGAAGCACGCGGCTTGAATAAGGATATTTTTGAGACCATTTACTTCGGCGCCATGGAAGCATCTATGGAATTGTCCAAAGCCAACGGACCCTATGAAACCTTTAAAGGATCACCCGTTTCAAAAGGAATTTTCCAATTTGATATGTGGGGTGTAACCCCTGATTCCGGCCGCTGGAACTGGGAACAACTCAAACGCGATGTAAAACAATATGGTGTCCGCAACTCGCTCCTCGTAGCTCCGATGCCAACGGCCTCTACTTCCCAAATTCTTGGAAATAATGAATGCTTTGAACCGTACACTTCCAACATCTACACGCGGAGGACGTTGTCGGGAGAATTCATTGTGGTGAACAAACACCTGATGAAAGATCTTATGAGCGCCGGACTTTGGAGTGATACCATGCGTCAAAAACTTATCGGCGCCAACGGATCAATCCAATCCATCCCGGAGATTCCTCAAAATATTAAAGACATCTACAAGACTGTGTGGGAAATTTCTCAGAAGTCGATCATCGATATGTCGGCTGACCGGGGCGCTTATATCTGCCAGTCGCAGAGTTTGAATATCCACATCACGAACCCAAATTTTGGGAAGCTTACCTCGATGCATTTCTACGCCTGGAAGAAAGGCCTGAAAACCGGCATGTACTATTTGCGTTCGACCGCTGCGGCAGATGCAATCAAGTTTACTCTTGATAAAGCGAACATGCAACAGCCGGCATCCGAAGCGATTGGAGAATCCATCCTGGATCCGGTGATCGTGCAAGTATCCACTCCAGTCATGCTGAACGTACAGCATGCCATCCAGTACGTGACTCAGCCAGTAGCAAGTACCGATCAGAATCGTGCCGACATGGCCTGCTCACTGGACAATCCGGATGCCTGTGAGGCTTGTGGGAGCTAATTTCACGGATCAATAGAAACGAAAAAGCCCTGCATCAACAGGGCTTTTTCGTTTTAGGCAAGAAGCACTATCGGAACCTCTTTGATGGCGTACGGCCAAATGCGGATTTCTTCTTTTTTGGATTGGGGCTCTCATCATTAACCTCCACTCGTTTAGAAGTTCCTTTATCCCACCCAAACACAAAGTTTAATCCAGCCCTTACCGTAATCAGTTGCGAACTGTTTACATAGGCGTTGAGATTTTTATTCGCAATCAGTGCGGCCGGCGCCCGGAGCAAGTTGTCGCCAACAATATACAGTTGTACCGGCGATAAATTAAATGATACACCCAACCCAATGTTGTTGTAAGAACGATTTGATACAGTATACGTCAGCGAGGTGCTCAGCCATTTTCCGAAATGCTTATTCACGGCGCCGGTCATTCCGGAAGCATAGCGTCCCCTGAATTTTTCGGTGAAGAAAAGAGCCCCGATAGTCAGGTTCTTCGCGAGCTCATAACTTCCGCTGAGGTATAACTTGCCCGGCAGCATCGTACTGTAGGAACCCCTTGCCGCTTCCTTCATTTGAAACTTCTTCTTGATTGAGTCCACTTGAGCGCTGAGGTAACTTGAATTATTTTTAAGCAATTTATTCGCGTCAATTCCGGAAAAGGTATAGTTGGCTGTTGCCGGGTCCAATGTGTATTGGTAGGTGTCATTCTTCCAGGTAATGAATCCAATATCCGTCAGGCTGACTCCTACCGTCAATTTGTCCATGAATTTGTAGGTACCTCCGAGGTCAAGGCCCCACCCACTGTTTTTCAAGTAGTCACTCACGTGATCGGAGGCATTGTACCCGGGTTTGTTGAGGCTGTAGATGCCGGAGGTCCGGACATCCGCCTGACCGGTTGCCGTAATTTTGTAGGTATCATCAATCTGGATGAGCAGGGATGAAGACTCTGTAGTAACGTTGGCGAGACCTTTTAGATATTTCAATCTTCCACCAACAGTCAGGTTGCTATTAATCTTATAAGCCATACCGATGGCGGTCTCCAGATAGGATAATCCTTCTTCTTGCGGTGAGGTGTTAGAGAAAGTGCCCACGAGAGGAGCGGTGCCGTCCACCAGCAGGGACGCAAGTCCTTTTGGTAACATCATCCGGTTATATCCTTTTAGCGTAGCACTGGTCATCAAATACATCTTTGAATTAAGACGATACCCAAACCGAAAGAGGTCTGTCTGGACGGCCACGGTGACATAGTTTTTTTCGGCAAGATTTTGTGACCATTTGGTAAGATCCGCTTTTACAACACCGCCTGTCCTCGAAATTATATCATTATAGGTGAAGCCATTATTTGAATATATCGCACCCACGGAGGAGATGAGTGGGAGGCCAATAGACATCCGATACCGTGGCATGATAGCTGGATTGGCATCGACCACCTGCGGAAGACTGTTCATGAAATACAATGTACTCTCCGTCTGGGCGAGTATTCCACCCGCGTTAAGGCCGAAACAAAGAAACAGAAAAAGTTTTTTCATTTCGTGGTAATCTTCAGTTTGGCCAGCAAGCCTACATTCAGCTTCAGTTTGTAGCCCGACTTAAATTTTACATTCAGTGATACTCCATTTGAATCTTTCGAGGTGTTCAGCCTGGCCTTTACCATTAAGTAACCGGAGGAAAATAACTTAGTGATTCTATCTTGAGGCAGGTCAAGTTTGAGATCGGTCGAACCCGGTTTTTGTAATTCACCTGAAGCCGTTACAGTGCTAGCTTTCACTAAATAGGTTTGATTACTGGTGAACAATGAATCAAGAATATTCTTATTCTCGTCCATCAGATAAAACTGGATGTATGCATCTAGCGGCATTTCATTGACCGTTTTCACGTTGAGCGAGGCACTCGTCACGCTAGATTGGCTGACACTTCCCAAATCCAATTTTAACGTCTCGGTCAACGAGATTCCGCTGGCCTGTCCATAGAGTGGCACCTCGGCCGCCAGCGTCACATTCAGCTTGCTGGTATCGGCAAGAAAATCATTGCCGGCGATCAATCCCTTGTTGATCCTGGCATTTCCTGAGTAGTAGAGTTGATTGGGTGAAAAATTTATGACGGCGGGCGCATTCGTCACACTCAACGATGTAGTAGCTGATTTTCCCAACACCGTTGGAAACGCAAGTGCAACCGGACTGGAGGGGCTTATCTGAAGGGGTAGTGTGGCACCAGGCTTCCTTGCTTCCAGTTTGGTGAAAATTACTTCGCTTGGCACACCGTTATCATTGCGAACTGACAACGTCACGGAGGGTTGTGCAAGGGAGATCTTTGCCTTATTCAACGAAGAGCTGAATACTGTGAGGTCGATGGTTTGTGCTGGAAGCGTGACAGTCTGATCGCCAAAAAAACCTTTGATGTAGGTGAAAGCCAAGCTATTGAAAGCCAACTGAATATTTACTTTCGTGCCAGGGGAGATGAATACCGGACTGGTTCGCTTCTTAAGAACCAGGTCCAGTTTTATATTGAACTTGTTTTTGTCCATGCTGATAATATAATTCTGCAACGATTTAGATCCAACACCGGAAGATGCGGTAAAACTTAAGGGTGTGTTTGTAGTCTTATCGGTCACATCCGTCAGAGTTATGTTTACTTCGAAGGGAAGATTATTGGGTGGAACTGTTGGCAGTGAAACACGGATGTTGTAGTCGAGCGAACCGGCCTTGAGCAACATTTCGCTTAGTTGCTCGGGGCTGAGATTCAAATCAATGACTTTGTTGATACTCATAAATTGAACATCAGAAGAACTGGCCGGTAAAGTCCCCGGGGGTAAGTCAAAACCTGTGACAGTCGTGTTGCTGGGCACAGCAAACAGATTGCGGATGTCCTGTGATGCGAGGGTTTGGGCGTAGGAGAAATAAAGCAAACCGTCAGAATACACTTTTAAATAAGCAGAATCCTTTCCGGTAACCAAATCCAGGATACTGATATTACCGAAGGCAACCGGCAGTGCCACGGTGGGAGTTAGTGTCAACGAATCGAGTGTATAGTCTTTATTGTCAATGCAGGAAGCGAAAGCCAGTATAAAGACAAAAACCAGGGAGCGATAAAACATGTAAACGCGTTTGTAGGGCATTGATCTAATCCAAGGTAAGAGAAGTAACCCGACTATTCTAGCGCCCCCCGCTTGATTTCTTCTACAATAGTAGGGTCCAGGAGGGTTGTCGTATCACCCAGATTAGTGGTGTCACCTTCGGCCACTTTTCGTAAAATGCGCCTCATAATTTTACCAGAGCGGGTTTTCGGCAACCCGGAAACAAACTGGATTTTATCCGGTTTCGCGATAGGTCCTATGATTTTGGAGACTGTCTCACGGATTTCGCGACGGAGTTGCCCTTCTTCCGTTGGTTCATTATAGCAAATCACAAATGCATAAACTCCCTGTCCTTTAATATCATGCGGGAAACCAACAACCGCCGATTCACAAACAGCCGAATGTTCATCGATGGCACTTTCAATCTCCGCTGTACCCAGGTTATGCCCTGAAACAATAATGATATCATCCACTCTTCCTGTAATTCGATAATACCCTTCCTCATCGCGCTTGCAACCATCACCGGTAAAGTACATGCCTGGAAAAGTGGAAAAGTAAGTTTCCTTAAATCGTTCATGATTTCCATAAATTGTGCGGGCAATCGAAGGCCAGGGAAATTTAATGGCCAACCTTCCCTCGATGCCGTTTCCGAAAATCTCGTTTCCTTTCTCATCCATAACAGCCGGCTGAACGCCGGGCATCGGGAAGGAAGCATAGGCAGGCTTTAATATTGTTACGTTGGCAATCGGTGAAATCATAATACCGCCTGTTTCTGTCTGCCACCAGGTGTCAACAATCGGGCATTTTTCCTTACCGATGTTTTTGTGATACCAGTGCCATGCCTCTTCGTTGATGGGTTCGCCTACCGAGCCGAGAATTCTCAGTGACGAGAGATCATACTTCTCAACAAAACTGATAGGCGCTTGTTGTAAAGAGCGTATCGCGGTGGGGGCGGTATAAAAAATATTTACTTTATGCCGTTCGATTGTTTGCCAAAACCTTCCCATGTCAGGCCAGGAAGGTGTGCCTTCAAAAATTACGGTTGTAGCGCCGGCCGAGAGCGGACCGTAAAGAATATAGGAGTGGCCGGTGACCCAGCCAATGTCGGCCGTGCACCAAAAGACTTGTCCCGGCTTGTACTGAAATACCGTCTTGAACGTATAGTTGACATGAACCATGAAGCCGCCACAGGTATGCACCATTCCTTTGGGTTTGCCAGTGGAACCGGAGGTGTATAAAATAAACAGGAGATCCTCTGCATCCATCGCTTCGGCTTCACATTGATCATTTGCCTTTTTTATTTCATCGTGCCACCAACAATCCCGTCCCCTTTTCATAGCAGGTTGAGACCCGGTTCGCTCCAACACAATTACTTTTTCAACAGCAGGGCATTTCTCCAACGCTTCATCAACAATCTTTTTGAGATCGATCTTTTTATCGGCCCGGAAAGCGCCGTCGGCTGTCAATATCATCTTACAACCCGCATCATTGATACGATCGGCGAGTGATCCGGAAGAAAATCCGGCAAAGACCACAGCGTGAACCGCACCTATTCTTGCACATCCTAAAACAGCAAAGGCAAGTTCCGGCACCATGGGCATATAAATACAAACACGATCGCCTTTTTTGATGCCATGTGCCTTTAGCATATTCCCCACTTTACAGACTTGCTCATGCAGTTGTTGATAGGTAATTTTTTTTGCTTCGGCTTTTGGATCGTTGGGTTCCCACAGAATCGCTATCTGATCCGCCTGCCGTGCGAGGTGACGGTCAATGCAATTTTCTGTGATGTTTAATTTGCCTCCGATAAACCACTTCACTTCCGGTTTATGGAAATCCCACTCGAGCACTTTGGTCCATTTTTTTTTCCAAATAAAGTCACCCGCTATTTCGTCCCAAAATTCTTCAGGATTGGCAGCACTTTGGCGGTAAGCGCTGGTGTAATCAGTCATGCTTGAAATAAGCTCCATACGCTGTTATTTTAAGAGAATGAAAATTATGCTAATCGAGAGCAAAAACAAAACTCCTCCATAATTAGGTATGCTTTTTTTGCCGACGATAAGTGTAGATGTTCCAATTTCTTTTTCGCAATTTGTTGGCTCAATTTTACCCTCTTGTGGATGCTCATGATGAAATTCTGACGGTGTTGGTGCTTTATGAAATGAAGTTGGAGGATTCACCTGCCTATCAATCGCTCAGTCTCGCCATGGAGCGTGGACAAAAAAAAAGCCTCCTGTTTGTGTATGATAATTCTGTGCTTGCACAGTCACCTCCTGTTACAAGCGTCTGGAGTGTTTGCTACCATCATGATCCAACTAATCCGGGTGTGAGCCGGGCTTATAACCATGCCGCTTCTCACGCAAAACGCCATCATCTAAAATGGTTATTATTTGCGGATCAGGACACTTCATTCCCTGAAAATATTTATGAATGCTATCAACAATCTATAAGTACTTACCGGGACTGTTATGTGTTTGCTCCGCAACTAATGGACAAAAAAGGCATTGTTTCGCCCTTTCAACCGGGAGCTGCATCAGGAAAACGGTTGAAAAAAATTACTCCCGGGAGAAAATCGCTGAATGGAATTCAGGTTGTCAATAGCGGACTGATGGTTGATCGCAACATTTTTGAATCCGTGGGCGGATACGATGAAAGATTGCGGCTTGATTTCAGCGATTTCATGTTCTTTCGTAAGCTTCAATTACGTACACAACATATTGTGATCATCGATGCAGCCTGTAAACACGAACTTTCATCCACAAAGAAAATAAGCCTGGGTAGTGCGCTAGGTCGGTTTAAAATTTACTTACAGGGATCCAGCGTTATGGGCCGCGAAGAATCACCTGCTGCGTTTGCTTTCCGCGCTTTCCTTCGGGCAATCAAACTTTCGGTCCGGTATCGCTCCATCCGCTTTATAGGCTCCTTTCTTTCAAGTTAATCATGGTCAACCCATATTCCAGTTATGTCTTGTCATTCAGCATTGCCTTACTGGCTTACCTGCTGGGATGGTCAGAACTGTACCCTCCCCTCCATGGTTCCCTCCTCACTTTTTTGGTTTTGTCGATTGCTTTTCATCTTGCACTGTCGCGCTACTGGAAATCAACAGTGACATTTTCATTCCCGTCTGTAGATTCCTTTTTTAACCCTGTCGCCGTCACTATTTTTATTTATGGGTTGTGGACGGCTGATTTTATATATGAAGGAGGCATTCCGTTGGTTAAGATTTTACTCAACCAGCCTTATAATTACAGACTTTTTGGCGTCCCGTCCCTTCATGTTTTCACGGTTACATTTGGTTCATTTTTTACCGTATTTCTTTTTAGTCTTTTTATTTCTTCCGGCAAACGGGCCAGCCTCTATCTTTACCTGATTAATCTTTTTGCGGCCTTATTAATTTATAATCGCGGGATGCTCATTTTCAATATCGTAGCAAGCGCTTTTATTTACTTCTTTTCTTCACCTCATTTTTCGTGGAGACGGGTTTCCTTTCTTGCACTGGGATTTCTTTCTTTGATCTATTTTTTTGGCGTGATGGGATCGTTACGTGTTTCATTCGAAGCAAAACAGAAATATGACCCCAATATTTTCTTAAAGATAGGCAAGGCGTCAACTACATTCCGGGAATCATGGATACCTAAAGAATTTTTCTGGGCATACATCTACCTTTCTTCTCCGGTAGCCAACCTGCAACAAAACATAAACACGTTTCAGGTTCCGACGTTCTCACTGAGTCGAATGGTTCAGTATGTAAATAATGAAATGCTTTTTGATTTTATTTCGAAGCGGGTAAACCGAATTTTCGGGGTGGAACGGGAACGGGAAAACACAATTCCGGAGAGGCCTTTTAATGTTTCAACCGTTTATTCACGTAGTTTCAGTTACCTGGGCTGGATTGGCATGTATATGATGTGCGCTTTCGTTCTGATTCTGCCGTTGATCTATCTTAAGATACTTCCCATCAACCGCTATTATCTCACCGGGATCGCCCTCATAAATACGATGTATCTGTTTCTTTTCTTTGACAATACGATCCGGTTTACCGGGCTGGGATTCCAGTTGGTTTACCCATTTGTATTGCCGTTGGTTGAGAAGACCACCGTATGGTTTCAAAAAAAGACGGCCTTATGAAAGTATCTGTTTGCATGGCCACCCACAACGGTGAAAAATATCTTCGCCAACAGATTGATTCTATCCTCCCACAATTGGGAACAAACGATGAATTCATCATTTCAGATGACAATTCCTCCGATAGTACGCGCTCCATCCTTTCATCTTACGATGATCCAAGAATGAAGATTCTTGAATCAACAGGATTTGGTACGCCCGCTAAAAATTTTGAGCATGCGTTAACTCACAGCAGCCACCATTTTATTTTTCTGGCTGATCAGGATGATGTGTGGCATAAGGAAAAGATCAATGTAATGAAAACTACTTTAAAATTGCACGACTTGGTTGTTTGTGATTGCAGGATCGTCAATGAGGAGTTACACCCAATTTATGAATCATTTTTTGTACACAATCGTTCAAAATCGGGGTTATTGAAAAATTTCGTCAAAAATTCCTTCATCGGTTGTTGCATGGCCTTTCGCAGAACCGTTTTGGAGAAGGCATTGCCGTTTCCAGAAGATATCTCGCTGCACGATCAATGGATTGGTCTGGTGGCAGAACGCTATTTTAACGTTACGTTTATACCGCAAATCCTTGTGGATCACAGGAGGCATCCTGAAAATTACTCATCGACGGGAGAACGGAGCGAAAATTCTCTAGAAAAAAAGATAAAATTGAGATTTTATTTAGCAAAAAAACTGTTGGCGCATTAATGGAAAATATCACTGCTTCCATCGTAGTTTACAAAAACAACCCGGTCGAATTGGAGCGGGCCATCAAAAGTTTTTTGACAAGCAAGCTCTCTGGTAAACTTTACATTATCGATAACTCGCCAACGCCAGCTGCCCGCGAAGTTTGCAACGCTTTTGATTGTCACTATATTTTCACCGGTTCCAATCTTGGCTATGGCAAAGCCCATAATCTGGTGATGTGCGAAAGCATTGGACGCGCTTCCTATCATTTAGTGTTGAATCCTGATGTTTATTTTGACTCGGATGTACTCGGAAAATTGTTTCTCTTTATGGAGGAGCATCCCCAGGCCGGTCTGGCGATGCCTAAAGTGTTGTATCCCGATGGCACGCTTCAGCGCCTCTGCAAATTACTGCCCACCCCGCTCAACCTGGCCACACGCAGGTTTTTGCCGTTCAGCAGCCAACTGCTCAAAAAAACTAATGACCACTATGAGATGAATCTCAGTCATTATAACAGGGTTATGAACGTGCCCTTTCTGTCTGGCTGCTTTATGTTTCTCCGGACTGCTGCATTGAGGAAAACAGGACTTTTTGATGAGCGTTTCTTTTTGTACGCAGAGGATACAGACTTGTCAAGAAGGATCCACCGTGAGTTTAAGACGATGTTCTTCCCCTTCGCTGAAATTTATCACACCCATGGACGCGGGTCCTATAAAGACCTACGGCTAACATGGTACAATTTGAAAAGCGCGATTCAGTATTTCAATAAGTGGGGCTGGCTCTTCGATAAAGAAAGAAAAATGGTTAATGAAATTGCCGCCCTGCCGTTCCAGACTATCAATAATTATGGACCAGTTAGTATGAACGGAGCGACCGTTGCACAACGATCAATGAATGAATAGAATCCATTACGATAATGTTTATTTGGCGATGTGGTGGCTGTGTGTTGTGACGTTACCGTTTACGATCCTTCTCAACAGTTTTTTCATTATCGTGCTAACATTGGTTTGGTTAGCCGAGGCTAATTTTGCTGAAAAATGGCAGCGCTTAAAAAAGGCATCATGGGTCTGGCCATTCTTATTTTTTTTCATTCTGCATGTTATCGGCTTGTCATACTCCGATCACATTCGCGATGGATTCTTCGAAGTGGAAAAGAAATTATCTTTTTTAATAATCCCGCTCGTCGCTGCTAGCGGCAGGCCACTGACGAAACCTTCTTTTGATTTCCTGAAGAAAGGTTTTATTTACTCGTGCCTGGTGATTGTTATCATTAGTTTTATTTTGACCGGCGTCAGTGTAGTGACTGATTCCGCCAGACCACTACAAAATTTTGACGAGCAAACAAGTCAACAGTTTCATCTTCTAAATCCAACGGCCTCTTCGATGGGGGAATATTTTTCTTACATTCAGCTAGGCGACTGGATCGACATCCACCCGGCCTATTTTTCTATGTACCTGATTTTTTGCATTGCAATTTTAGCGCAAGGCATGTTTGATCAAATGAAAATGAATTTTTTTGGGCTTGTCGTCATTGCGCTATTTACTTTTTTTATTGTGCTGCTTACATCACGAATGGCCATCGTGTCATACCTGGTAACAACTTTCTATTTGGCATTCTATAACGTTGCCAGAAAAAGAAATTCCATGGTAATTTTAGTCCCCGCCTTATTTATTTTAATCCTGTGCGCTTTGATTAGGATTAACCCTGTTTCACGCTTCCGGATAATGCAAGAACCTTTACACACTTCGTTTCATATTGATCAAAACAAAATGGAATGGAACTCCGTGAGCTTTCGTCTATTGGAGTGGAAAGCAAGCTTGCATGAATTGGGAAAATCATGGCTGACAGGTGTGGGCACCGGAGACGGACAAGCTGCTTTGCAAAACTATTACTCGACCTATAACGCCAGTACGGCAGGATTAAAATACAACGCACATAACCAGTACTTACAGACGGCATTAGAACTGGGGCTGGTCGGTCTCTCCCTTCTCCTTGTTTGCATTTTCAAACCCGTTTTCACCATCGTTCAACCTTTCCCGATTCATATTGCATTTGTGATCATTTTTGGTCTAATGTGCCTTACCGAAAGTATGCTGGCGAGACAAAAAGGAATTGTTTTCTTTACGATGTTTCAATCGTTGTTCTTCCGGTACACCGCCTCATGATGCCGCTACACCATCCCGTCCCTTTACTGGAAGAGGAAAAAAGTATTCTCCGGACGCTTCTGTATTTTGATATTTTCAATTATCCGCTTACCAAATCTGAAATTGCCTCATTCTCTCAGATGACGTTTGGCGACCACTGTCAATCAGCCCTTGGAACATTGACGAACAAACAAATCGCCTATCTGATAAATGGTTTTTATTCCTTACGCAATGATCCATCTTTAGTTACCCGACGGAATGCCGGAAATTTGCTGGCACAAAAAAAAATGGGCACGGCACGGAAATTCTCGAGGCTTATTTCTCTTTTTCCCTTTGTTCGATCCGTTATGCTTTCGGGTTCCATTTCCAAAGGATACATGGATGAAAATAGCGATATCGATTATTTCATCATTACAGCGGCGGGGCGGCTGTGGTTTGTACGTGCCGCGATGGCGCTTTTTCGCAGAATCTTTTTATTCAATTCTCATAAATATTTTTGCACAAATTACTTTATCGATAGCGAACATCTGGAGATCGGAGAAAAAAACATTTTCACGGCCATTGAAGCTTCCACATTAAAGCCCATGTTTGGGAAGTCCTGTGTGTACCAATTTCAAGCTGCCAATCAGTGGTGTTATCAGTATTTGCCAAATCATAAACATGAAAATGGCCTGGGGAAGGAACGCGGGAGTTTACTCAAAAACGTGGGAGAAAAAATTCTGTCTAACAAACTCCTGGATCGGCTCGACCGATGGCTCATGAAAAAATTCGTTGCCTATTGGGAAGTCCGGTATCATCATTTGCTGAATGAGAACGATTTCTCTATCGCTTTCCAATCCACCGAACATGTGTCACGCAGCCATCCTGGATTTTATCAAAAAAAAGTGCTCTCGTTGTACGAATCCAAGATACTCGAATTTGAAGAGCAACACGGCGTGAGTCTGGAATTATGAGCAAGGTCCTTTTTACAAATGCGTATTTCTACAAGCTTGACCAAAAGCAATGGAGATTTAAACAGCCGTATCCTCCCTTGGGCACTTTGCAGGCCGCCGCGGTAGTGCGACAGGCGGGTTTCGAGCCATCACTTTTTGATGCAAGCCTGCACGACGGTCCAGAAGAAATTGAACCGGTGTTGCAAAGAGAAAATCCGGATTACTTCATCATCTACGATGACGGATTCAATTATCTTACCAAGATGTGCCTCACCGTGATGCGCGAAGCGGCATGCAAAATGGCAAAATACGCCAAACAGCAAGGGTGCATTGTGATTATCAGCAGCTCGGATTCAACCGATCACTATGAAAAATATTTTCAACATGGAGTGGACTACGTGATACGGGGTGAGGGAGAAGAAACGCTAAAAGAACTTTTGGTTTGTCTTTCCCGGAAAACCGATACCTCTCAAATTACCGGCCTTGCATTTCCGCGCAATGGAAAAGCAATTGTTACGTCGCCCAAGGCGGTACTCCGGGATCTCGATCTCCTTCCTTTGCCGGCTTGGGATTTAATTGATCTCACCCCATATCAATCAATTTGGAGGAATCATCACGGCTATTTTTCAATTAACCTGGCCACTACCCGGGGCTGTCCCTACAAATGCAACTGGTGCGCCAAACCCATTTATGGCAACCGTTACAATTCCAGATCACCGGAACATGTGATTCGTGAAATTGAATTCCTGTTAAAGAATTACCAACCCGATCATTTTTGGATGTGTGATGACATCTTTGGATTGAAACCCGGTTGGATGACTCATTTTAAAAATTTGGTAAAGGAGAAGAATCTTTTGTTTCGGTATAAGATTCAATCGCGCGTTGATTTAGTGGTAGAAAAAGATATCATCCAGTCACTTGCCGAAAGCGGTTGCGAGACTGTTTGGCTAGGTGTTGAAAGCGGATCACAGAAAATTCTGGATGCCATGGACAAGGGTACTACCCTTGAGCAAATCCATCTGGCTACCAAATTGTTGAAGCAACACGGGATTAAAGTTGGCTTCTTCCTGCAATTCGGTTATCCTGGAGAAATGAGACAAGATGTCGATGCTACCATCAACATGGTGCTTGAGCAGATGCCGGATGAAATCGGAATTTCGGTTTCGTATCCTTTGCCAGGAACAAAGTTCTATGAAAATGTGAAGGCTCAGCTCTCTGAAAAACGAAACTGGACCGACTCCGATGATCTGACTATGCTGTATGAGAGCGTTTTCCCGCTCGCGTATTACAAAATTTTACAGCGCTATGTTCACAGCCGGTATCGCATTCAACGGGGGACCAACCGCCTGAAGGAATTCATAAAAAAACCAACCCTAGACGGTAGTGATGTTAAGAAAATGGCTTCGATGATTTATCATATACCTGTCTCATTGTTTCATTTTTACCGGCTTAAACAATTGAGTTCTTTACATGCTTGATCAAGAGCCCCCCCTGGAAGAATTTACCTCCGTACAACGGGCGTTTAGCAAGCAAGCGGAGCATTATGACGAAGACGATCTTTCAAATCATATTTTAGTTGAATGGCGCCACCAGGTGTATCACCACATCAATTTATTTATCAAGCCGAACAGTCATATTCTTGAGCTGAATGCAGGCACAGGAGTCGATGCACTTCAATTTGTTCGGTCGGGTCATTCGGTCCACGCTACCGATACTGCGTCCGGCATGGTTCAAAAAATTCAACAAAAAATCGATCAATTCAGTTTGAGAGACAAATTGAGTTCTCAGAAATGCTCATTTGAATCTTTAAATATGGTGAAGGGTAAAAAATTTGATTATGTTTTTTCAAATTTTGGTGGACTGAATTGTTGTAAGGACCTTACACGTGTTACCAAAGATTTACCAGCTTTATTGAACAGGGGTGCCTATGTCACCTGGGTGATCATGCCACCTGTTTGTTTGTGGGAATTGCTTGGGATTTTCAAAGGGAAGAAAGCGGCGTTTCGAAGATTTCAAAAAAAAGGCGCCATCGCGCACCTGGAAGGAGAGTATTTCATGACTCACTATCATTCTCTGTCAGACCTAAAAAAAGATTTTGGACCAAATTTTCTATTCTTAAAAACAGAGGGGCTTGGTGCTTTATCACCCCCACCCTCCAGTTTAAAATTCTCATTGAAGCACCCGCTGGTTTATTCTCTTTTGAAAAAGATTGATCGTACCGTTCGTGACAGTTATCCCTTTAATCGTTGGGCGGACCATATCATTACAACGTTTCAATTCAATGGTAATGAAGATCTCCGGTAAAACGTTGCTTGCCATTGACAGACTTTTCTGGCTGCCGCATCGCCTTGTTGAACTTCTGTTTCAGACAGTTGGTACCATCAACCCAACTCCCGTCGATCACATACTGGTTATTAAATTCATGGGGATTGGCAGCCTCATCCGGCTAGCCGCTCTCTGCGAAGAACATCACATTGACAAAAATAAGGTTACTTTATTGACCCTTGCCTCCAATCATGAATTGTGTCAACTTATAGGATTCAATAATCCTTTGCTCGTGCGAACAAATAACATTATCCAATTTTCAAAAGATTGTTGGAACATCTTGTTTTCCATCAGATCAAGTAAGCTGGCAGTAATTATTGACTACGAACGCTGCTCGCATGCGGTTGGGCTATATCGCAACTTGCTGACATTGAGGGGGCGTTGTAAATCCATTTCGTTCGAACCTAAACGAATGATCTCATCCGGCAAACAAATTGTTTATCCAGTCGGTCAAATTACCCAAGAGGAATTGTTCATGCGGGGAATTGACTTGATGCCCACCACACGGAGCGCATGTTTTACTCAGGAAACGATTGCCGTTCATTCGAGCAAGATCCTTATCAACATCAATGCAAGCAACTATCTCCTGGCAAGGCGTTATCCGATAGCATCCTTTGCTGAAGTGATCCGGTTGCTCCATACCTGGGATCCTCATCTTGAGTTTTATCTTACGGGTTCTGCAGCTGAGACAAACTACGTAGCCGGGTTGGTAAAAAAATTACACAACCTTCCCGTTCATGATGTTTCAGGAAAATGGAACCTAGAGAAATTGTGGACAGAACTATCGGACTGTGCCCTTTTCATTACCGGCGACTCCGGGCCGTTGCACCTTGCCGCGTACCTTCATGTGCCTACGATCGCCATCTGGGGACCAACCCAACCCAGTCATTTCGGATACATCGATAAAAATCAAATGCACTCCCACTCGCTGAATTTGCCTTGCTCCCCTTGCTTCAAACATCCAGACTCCCGTCCTGCCCGCGCCTGCAAAGGTCAAATAGACTGTCTGAAAAACCTGATTCCATTGCACGTGTTTGAAAGGGCTATCCTCATTCTTTCCACTCAAACTTTCTCGCGTCGTATTCGGTGTCCAGCAACAAGAGTCGAACGCATAATGGTCGAACCGCTGCTAACGACTTGACGTGAGACGAATCACCGAATATCTGTTGCTGGTTGTACTTACCTTCTTTCTAGTCATGAAGGGGATCGCGCCGGCATGGAATAAAGTGCACAGCGACTTTGCAAATTATTATGTGTCCGCTAAACTTGTGGTGGATGGCAACCCACTTGATAAACTTTATGACAATGAATGGTTCCAACACAAGATCATGGAATACGGGATTGGCACTCTCGGAAAATTTTCGCCCTTCCCCCCGGTCACTTGCTGGATAATGTTACCGCTAACGTTCGTTGACACACTCACTGCGCAGCGTATTTTCATGTTTATCAACTTGATTTTTATCCTAATTGGAATCGTACTAATAAAAAAAATCACAGCATGGGAACCGATTCATTGCGCAATCCTTATCCTGGGAGGAGGATTTAGTGTAGTAAATAATATTGCCTTTGGTCAGATCTATTGGGTCATGACTGTTTTTATGCTGTTTTTTTTAATGTTGGTCAAAAAAGGTTATCCAATACTTGCGGGATTTATTATCGGAATTTTTATTTCTTTGAAATATTTTCCCATCGTTTTTGTCGCTGGCTTTTTACTCGCTAGACTCACTGAAAGACGATTGAATCCCATTTCTTTCACTAGTTTTTTTTCCACCGATGTCACGGTGGCCATCTCCTCGCTGATTACACTGCTCATCATTATTTATGCTGAATTTTCCTTCTTTGGAAGCTTCGTGATGAATCAATTTATCCATTCAGCATTCCTTCCCCACCTTGATGGGCGTCTCACCGGTCAGGGTCTTTATAGTTTTCAGTTTCAATCGTGGGACAATCTGTTCAGAAATATGTTTGTGCGAAGTGAGGAATTCAATCCGTTTCCGCTCATAGATTGGGCCGTAGGAAGAACCGTGTTGAAAACAGTTGTTATGCTGATCGTAACAGGGTTGATGTTCTTCGTTCTTTACCATTACAAGGATGCAGAGGTTCGTGTAAGAAGGGCTGTGTGCCTGGCTGTTCCAACGTTAACGGCCCTGGTCATTTTACCTGCATCGGCTACCTATCATTTTGCTTTGCTGATCATTCCACTCGCAATCATCATTGGTGAGCATCTGGTCGAAAGAAAATTTATAGCCATTTGCATCGCCCTCTATGGAATGATCGGATTCATTCCCTACGGCCTGGCATTTCAACTGGGCAGATCGTGGGGATTGCTTTTTGCGTACCCTCGATTGTGGCTTGTAAGCACACTTTATATCGTTATAATTTTTGGTTTGATTAAAAGGAAAGAATTGACTTTTGCTGCTTAAGCCGTAATTTTAATCATCGAAGCATACAAACCACCCTTCGTTTCGCCATAAAAAATTATCGACACGTGCTGACGAAGGAATGAGTAGCCCGTTCACCATTACTGTGAGGAGATTACATTTAATTGCCATCGGTGGAGCGGCACGTCTACTGGCCGCTCTCAGCAGTGTAATAATCTCAATTATCATCGTCCGTACGCAGACATCTGCTCTTTGGGGTGAAGTTGTACCCTATATGCTCATTATTGAATTTAGTTTCGCCGTCATTGGTTGGGGTGCACTACCCTACCTGGTCCAGGAGTTCAGTCTACACCCGCATCAGGTAAAATCCAATTGGAATCGGGTAACTTTTTCCAGAAGCTGGCTTCTGCTCATCCTTTGGGTTTCGATCCTTTTTCTTTCTTTTTCTTCAGCTATAAAAATCTATTTGATTATTTGGGCCTCTGGACGCTATGTCTTTCAGAGTTTTGAGCCCATTGTGCAGGTAGAGCGAAACTTTCTCTTTTCTATTCTGATGGAAGTAAGCGCCATGCTCTTGATTACCATTCCAATTGTTCTTGCAAAAGCGCCATTGAAGGTGGACACCATTGTCTTTCTCTTTTCCGCCAGTATGGTATGGAGAGCCTGTCTTTCTGCTATTTTTTTTCGAAAATGGATATCGTACCGTCTTCCTGATCTGTTATATCTCAGAGAAGCTTTTCCCTTCTTTTTACTAACCGTCAGCAGTATGTTGCAACAGCGAACTGATCTCTACTGCGTGGCTTATTTTCTTAACGATCAGGATACAGCCGTTTATCAGGTATATTTTAACTTTTTGATTTTCTGTCAATTTTTAAGCAGCCTTTTGCTAAGCCCATTCGCTAAAAATATTTTTCGCCTCCCCCCGCAGTCATTGAGAAAACTCGAACAAAAATTCATTCTGATTGGAATTCCGCTAACGTTGGCAAGTGTCGCGGCCATTTGGGCAATGATCCGATACTTTTACCATTTTGAGCTTTCCTGGTTCATGTATATCATGGGCTACTTTTACATATTGATGTTTTACCTGTACCTGCTTCGAAATTATGAGATGGGTAAGGCGTACCGACAGTCGACCGTGGCCTTTTACGGTTTCGTGGGCAGTGCTGTGAACCTCGTTCTTTGCATACTCTTAATACCTCGTTTTGGGAAAGAAGGTGCACTGCTGGCCGGTTCCGTTGCACAGGCTATAATTGTTTTGCTTTATTATCGGACCAATATTAATAAATATGGCAAGGGTTAGTGTCGTCACCTGCACCTACAACCGGGGCCACCTCATTGGCGAAACAATCGCAAGTGTGCTGACACAAACTTTTCGCGATTTTGAATACATCATTGTCGACGATGGATCCGATGATAACACGGAAGAAGTTGTAAACTCCTTTAACGATGAACGAATCAAATATTTTCAGCACGTCCGTACAAGGGGACACCTGAGTGTCCTGCGTAACTTTGCTCATACGAAATGTGACGGTGAATACATCGCTTACGTAGACTCTGATGATCTTTGGGAAAAAGATAAGCTCGAAATACAACTGAATGTCCTCGGGAACAATCCCGTTATTGGGTTTTCGTTCACCGATATTGAAACATTCAATTATAAAGGTGTCATCCAAAGAAGCCTGTATAAAAAAAAAGGCGAATTTACAGGCAATGTCTTTTCTCAGATGCTGTGGAATAAGCTGATCATTTGCCACACTACTTTGTTGATACGCAGATCATGTCTCGATAAGATCGGCCCCATGGACGAGACCATGCATTCTGGGGACCACGACCGGGTTTTCTATTTAAGTCGCTATTTCGATGCCTTTGTGGTATTCAGGCCATTAGTCCATGTCCGCAAACACCCTCAGAATTCGACAGGAGACCCCGTTCTGTCCCTTCAACTACTGGAAGAACATCATAGGACTCTGCACAAACTTTACCATGAAAACCTTATTTCCACCCGGGAGTTTAAAAAAGCGTATGCCATAACCAGTTATTCATTTGGCATTCAGGTATTGGCAACAGGAAATTATCTCGCAGCACGCCAATACTTTTCCATATGTCTGGCCAATCGACCTTTTTATTGGAAAGCCTGGATTCGTAAAGCCCTTCTATCGAAGTAGGTAGTCTGTTTTTAGCCCGCGGTCGTGCCTCCACTGAACATAGTATTGATGAACATGGGCGAGCGTTGCGGTTGACTCGATTACAGTACGCGCTGAAACTACTTCATATATATGAATTCTGTGCATTCCCCGATCGACCGAATCTCTCCAAATTAATTCCCGGTATCTGATTACCCCCTTTGGTAATGGGTATAGAAATTGATCCGATACCTGATGATGAAGAGAGAAATTTTCTTTTTCGCGGATGTCTCTCATATGATTCTTCCCCAGTGCGTACACTTCACGATACCATTTTGTGTCAATCTCTGATATCACAACGCGCTTAAATTGCTCCACCTGTTGATTGGCCATACTTCCAATTCGAAGCGATCCCATATAAAATTCTTCTCCCGCCGCCCCGTGCAAATCGGTCGGAAACATGTTTATTCTATCCCTATCTGAAACAGTAACGATGGAGACTGTACGAGGGATTGAGTATGCTATTCGAACTTGCTCATATAAATTACCCGGTAATTTTACATTACCTGCCCTCGGTATCTTTATTCCTTGATAAACAGTATTGACCCACTGGTGCCAGCGACTGATAAAGTCATGTTCTCCGTGAATTCCTTCAAAAAAAAATACGGCCGCCATCCCAAGGGTTTTCTTTTCAATCTTATGAAACATTACCCGGGCAATACTTTTTTTATCAGCCCCAAAATCACGCCACCTCGTGTTGGACTCAAAATCCGATTTTCCAAAATGCAAACAAATAGTTTCTTCCATTTCCGGAAGTTCGGCAACCGTTGTCTTCAGGTCACGAACAATTGCAACAACCAACGGCTTATACCCCAGCACCAAATGTGTTTTTGTTACTTCTACATACGATGTTGAATTTTTTGCCGTTAAGAAAACTCTCATTGATTCTTTCATGTCTTCCAATGAAAGACACAGGTATTCCTGCTGGATCGAAAGTCCCGTGAGTAGTTTTTTCAGTTGCCTTTTCAATATCATGTTTTAACTCAAAAAAACACCCTTCAAGTTACTTCCTTTTACTAACTTGGAACAACCGATCTTGCATACATTTCTTAATACATGCATAAAGTTCTTCTCTTCAATCCGCGCAGTGCTCGCGCAAAACATCGAATCCCGAATTCTATTCTTCAGGTAGGGGCGTCCATTCATGGAAAGTATGATTATGTTTTGGTAGATGGTAATCTCGAGAAAGATCCATGGGTCACGATTAAGAATTATTTAGGCAGTGGTGAGTTTAAATTCTTCGGTTGCACAGTCATGCCTGGCCCGCAACTCAGGCAGGCTATTCCATTCACCAAACAGATACGACAGCAATTTCCGGATGTCACCACCATTTGGGGTGGGTATTTTGCTTCCAATCAATATACTTCAGTTATCAATTCTGGGTATGTCGATTATATCGTGTATGGCCAGGGGGATGAAGCATTCATTCAATTACTCGAGGCCCTTGATCGCAAGACATCCGTCGAATCGATTCAGAATTTGATTTTCAAAAAAGGACATCAAATTATCAAAACACCCCTGGCGGCGATACTTGATCAGGATAAATTGCCGCAGCTTCCGTATGAACACCTGAATAAATATTATCCGATCCAACGCTATCTTGGGAAGACCTTCTTAGGCAATAAAACCGCTGCGTATCACTCCAGTATGGGCTGCCCCTTTACCTGTTCATTTTGTGCAGTGGTACCGCTTTACAACGCTCGCTGGAAAGGAAAGTCGGCACCGTTGATTTATAAAGACATCAAGTACCTGATAGACACCTTTGACGCCGATGCTGTGGAATTTCATGACAATAATTTCTTTGTAAATGAAAAGCGGACAGTTGAATTCTCCAGCCTTATAAGATCCGAAAAAATCATTTGGTGGGGAGAAGGACGCATTGATACCGTTGACAAATACAAAGATGCATCGTTGGCACTGATGCGGGAGGCTGGATGTCGTATGATTTTCTTTGGTGCAGAGACCAGCAACGATGAACTTTTGCAAAAAATGGACAAAGGCGGAACCCAAACCGCCGAGCAAATAAAGCGCTTTGCAGCCCGTTTAAAAAAATTTGATATTATCCCTGAGTACTCGTTTGTGCTCGGGTTCCCTGCGGAAAACGAAGAGAAAGTCATGAATCAAATTAACCATGACATTGCATTCATTAAGGAGATAAAAGAGATCAATCCCGATACAGAAATTATTATTTATGTCTACAGCCCAGTACCCACCGAGGGTTCGGTTATGTACGAAACTGTGAAAAAATCCGGATTCAAGTTTCCGGAAAACCTGGAGGAATGGTTGGACCCGGCCTGGCAAAATTTCGACTTACGAAAAAATCCGCTTACACCATGGCTCACCCGTGAGATGATTGACAAAATCCTTGGCTTCGAGACGGTGCTGAACGCCAGGTACCCCACCATTTCTGATTTTAAACTTACACCCATACAAAAAAAGGTTATGCGGTGGCTGTCCCACATCCGCTATCGTACCAACTTTTTTCGTTTTCCTTATGAATTAAAGATGCTCCAAAAATTCTGGCTCAATTATCGTCAACCGGAAATTGAGGGTTTCTATGTCGAGTGATGACTAGTCTATTCAGGAACATCCTACGGCCCCTCCCGCACCTGATACGATGGTACCTTTCTAAGAAGCGCTCATACCACTACCATGGGTTATTCATCGACATCACACCGGGGGTTTTTCATCCTGGACTTTTTTTTAGTACAAAAATGCTTTTGCAGTTTCTGGAGAAGCAACCTATTAAAGATGCTACGGTGTTGGAAATAGGAGCGGGAACCGGAATCATCTCCCTCTTGGCCGCCAAAATGGGCGCCAGGATAACGGCCACGGATATAAGTCAATTGGCCATTGAAAATATCCGGCTTAACGCAAGAAAAAATAACCTACCACTTAACATTATCCAATCGAATTTATTTGAAAATCTTCCTGCTGAACAATTCGACTGGATTCTTGTCAACCCTCCTTACTACGCAAAGCAACCTATGCGGGAGGAGGAGTTTGCCTGGTACTGTGGAGAGCACCATGAGTATTTCATCAAATTCTTCACGAGCCTACCCTCGTTCATAACAAGCAAGACCAATACGGTAATGGTACTTTCTGACGTCTGTAATCTTCCAGTAATTTTTAGAATTGGTTCTGAGCATAACTTTGAATTCGTCAAACTTTCTGAAAAAAATATTTGGGTGGACGGAAAAAATTACATTTTCCAAATTAAACAGATTGTGTAAGCCCGCGTAATGGGAATTATACATCGCGGGTCAGCGGATCTATTGGTTGCCCAGCCGCCAAAAAAGGCTCATCATGTATTAAAGATACCGAAAAGGGCAATCTGATCTACTCCATCAGGCCGTAACCAGAACGGGAACACGTTCATGCCGTCCAAGCTCCTTCAGCAAACGCCCATGAGCCACAATCGCATCCCAAAACGTTTCCTTCATTTTGTAGGGAAGACCAAACTCTTTGGCGGTCTCTTTTACGATCGCGGAAAGATGCCGGTAGTGAACATGGCAAACGTTGGGGAAGAGGTGGTGCTCCACCTGGAAGTTAAGCCCTCCTACATACCAGGACAAAATTTTATTGCGGTGAGCGTAATTGGTCGTTGTGTACAACTGGTGAATGGCCCATGTATTTTCAAGATTCCCCTGATCATCGGGCATAAAATAAGAGGTGCCTTCCACAACGTGCGCCGGTTGGAACACGATCGCTAAAATGAAGCCCGCAACATAATGCATCACGGTGAAGCCGATTAAAATTTGCCACCAGGCAAATGGCAGCAACACCAGGGGAAGCACAAAGATGTAGGTCACATACACTATTTTTGTAACCAGAAGGATGGCCCATTCCTTGCCGATGTTGGCTTTTTGTTTTTTTACAAATCCCTCACGCTGATATCTCGCCAGGCGAAAAAAATCTTTCCCCACAATCCATATAAACGTCATCAAGCCATATAGAAACCAGGCATAAATGTGCTGGAACCGGTGAAAGGGTTTCCATGGAGAATCAGGTGACATGCGTAATGCACCTCGGGGGCTGATATCCTCATCCACATCATAAATATTCGTGTAGGTATGATGAAGCACGTTATGTTGTATTTTCCAGTTAAAGGCATTGGCCCCGACGAAATTGAGGGTATAACCCATAAAATCGTTGATCCAGGGTTTTGCAGAATAGGCCCCGTGGTTGGCATCGTGCATAATAGACAAACCAATTCCGGCCACACCCAGGCCCATAACAATACATAACAAGAGGTATCCCCAAAAGGCTGTTACAATACCTGCTAAGCTGATCCCATAAGGAATAAAAAACAACGTAAACATGAATAAGGTCTTTATGACCATCTCTCCATTGGCATTTCGGCTCAGGTTTCTGGTTTTGAAATAATTATTAACACGCTGACTCAGTGTGGTATAAAATTCCTGCTGTTGTGTTCCGAATTTGATTGCTTTAGTCATGCATTAAAAGTTATTGCTGAAGACCCTTTCAGATTGTCGTAAGGAAAGGGCATAGGTTTTGTCAAATATACTGCTTTGAATTTTCATAACACACGTTAGGCATGAATAGTAGTCACTTTTGTGCAGTTCATGAAAATTAAGGCTGAATTTGAACCTCGGCACTGATTCTATCGGTGATGTAGGTCTTTATTCCCTCGGAAGAAGAATAAATAAACAGTGCATCAAGTTCCGGGTGATTTAATAATATTTTCTGCCCTTTGACGTGCCCCATTGACATAAAAGCGGTCGCCCACGCGTCGGCTGTGGAGCAGTCAGCAGCAAAGACTGTAGCACTTAATAATTCGCGCTGCACCGGAAATCCTGTCTGCGGATCAATGGTATGTGAATATCGTATGCCGTCCACCTCGCGGTAATTAAAGTAATTGCCAGACGTTGTGAAGGCCTTGTTGTTTAGCGTCACATAAGCTTTGAATTTTTTTTCAATGTAATCGGAACCTGGATCCAGTATGCCAATTTCCCACCCCTTATCTTCCTTCAGGTTCTTCCCCCACGCTACTCCCTCACCGCCCAGTTCAACAAAGAAGTTTTCAATCGCCTCCGATTTAAAAAAATCCGCGATCACATCTGCACCATAGCCTTGTCCAATGGCACTGAAGTCAAGTTGTACGTGCGAATCATTTTTCCAAACACTGTCCTTATTGAAACCGATTTTTTCAAAACCAACAAAAGCTCTCGCTGCCAATATTTCTGCAGTGTCGGGGCGCTCAACTTTCTTCGGACCAAAACCCCATGCGTTTACCAGTGGCATGACGGTGGGGTCATAAGCACCTTGCGAGCCTGCTACTACCTCTTGAGACTTTTTTAATGGTGGGAAGAAGTAAGGCAACTCAAATTTTATTGATCGCTGCGCTCGATTGAACCGGGAAATTTCCGAAGTGGAATCATAGGTATTGATGGACTTATTAACCAGCACCAACAGGGAGTCAACAGCGTTTTGAAGATTTCTGTTTTGCTTGTCAAAATACGTAATGTGATAACTGGTGCCCATTGTCTTCCCTTCTAGCTTAATAGGTTGCGGGGAATTTTGGGATCGGTAGATCCACGCCAACCCGATAGCCACTAGTAAGATCAATGTGTACAGGGCATTCTTCAGACCTGATTTCATGTGGCCCAAATTACAACGAAAATTGAAGTTAGCTCTAAAAAATAATTTGAATGGCAGAACAAGAACACTAGCTTTGAATGACGAACACCACCATGCGCGAAGATTACTTAAAGCCGGAAAACGAAAGTCTGAACGCTGCAGAGAAAGAAGTTGAGAAGGCGTTGCGCCCCCTCAGCTTCAGCGACTTTACCGGTCAGCAGAAAGTGGTGGACAACGTCAAGGTCTTCGTTCAGGCGGCCCGGCAGCGCGGTGAATCACTCGACCATGTCTTGCTCCATGGTCCTCCTGGTCTCGGTAAAACCACCCTGTCGTTTATCATTGCCAACGAACTCGGTAGTAATATCAAAATCACGTCGGGGCCAGTGCTGGACAAGCCCGGCGATCTGGCCGGCCTTCTTACTAATCTGGAAGCAAACGATGTTCTCTTTATTGATGAAATCCATCGCCTCAATCCTATCGTTGAAGAGTATCTCTATTCCGCGATGGAAGATTTCCGGATCGACATCATGCTTGACAGCGGACCGAATGCACGGTCTGTGCAAATAAGCTTAAGCCCCTTCACCCTGATTGGAGCTACAACCCGGGCCGGACTTCTTACATCACCCCTGCGGGCTCGGTTTGGCATTACAGCACGATTAGAATACTACGATTCAGAACTGCTTACGAAAATTGTAAAACGCTCTGCGGGCATCCTTGCTTCACCGATCAACAACGAGGCGGCCTATGAAATCGCCAGGCGAAGCCGCGGCACTCCGCGCATTGCCAATAATTTATTAAGACGAACGCGGGACTTTGCCCAAATCAAAGGGGATGGTAATATCACAAAACCCATTGCACAGATGGCATTGAAGGCACTCGATGTCGATGAAAATGGACTCGATGATATGGATAATCGCATCCTTAGCACGATTATAGAAAAATTCAAAGGTGGCCCTGTGGGTCTCACCACCATCGCCACCGCAGTAGGTGAAGAGGCGGAGACCATTGAAGAAATGTATGAGCCCTTCCTGATACAGGAAGGCTACCTGAAACGCACCTCCAGAGGAAGAGAGGCCACTGAATTAGCATACAAGCATTTAAAAATATCGCCACCAGCCTCCCGCGGCCCCGGGTTATTTGATTGAATGAGGTGGGTGTTTAATGAAAAAAGTGAATGCAGGATTCAATAATTCATAACACCCACTTCATTAAGTCCCTTGCCCATGAATTGGGCTTCAGTTTCTGCGGTATTTCCAAAGCGGAATTTTTAGAAGAAGAAGCTCCGCGCTTAGAAGCGTGGCTGACGCGCGGATACCAGGGAAAGATGTCGTACCTGGAAAATTATTTTGACAAACGACTGGATCCGCGACTCCTGGTACCCAACGCTCAATCGGTGATTAGCCTGGTGTACAATTACTATCCAAAAAAAGATTTGGGTACGGAAGCGGGCAAACTAAAAATTGCCAAGTACGCCTACGGAGAGGACTATCATATCGTTATTAAAGACAGGTTGAAAGTATTTCTTGATCGCCTTCGCGAATCTTTGGGTGACATCAATGGCCGCGCTTTTGTTGACTCGGCCCCCGTGTTGGAGCGCCCGTGGGCAGCTAAAAGTGGTGTGGGCTGGATCGGAAAAAATTCGTTACTGCTTAACCGGTCGATGGGAAGCTTCTTTTTTCTGGCTGAACTCATTCTGGATTTGGAGCTTGAGCCCGATGGCCCGATCAAAGATTATTGTGGCGATTGTACTGCCTGCATGGACGCCTGCCCCACCGATGCAATTTCCGAACCGTATGTAGTCGACGCAAGCAGATGTATTTCCTATTTCACGATTGAATTGAAAGAGGAGATCCCTGCTGCGGTAAACGGTAAATTCGAAAGTTGGATCTTCGGCTGTGATATATGTCAGGATGTATGTCCCTGGAACCGTTTCTCAAAGCCTCATTCAGAGCCGCGATTTCAACCTTACCAGGACCTCGATAAAATGACGACCAACGACTGGAAAGAAATTACGGAGGAAGTCTTCAATCGTGTGTTTAAGAATTCTGCTGTAAAGCGAACCAAATTCCAGGGTTTGAAACGGAATATTACTTTTGTAACGGACCCAACTTCCTACTCTGGTTAAGGCGTTGGGTGATCAGAGTTATTCAATTTGGCTCTACAAAAAAAGCCCTTGTAGGGGCTTCGAAAATTAGATTTAAGGTCTTTGATTTTAGGCTGCAACGAAACAGCGATTCAAAATCGCCTGGTGGTCCCCAAAATTGGCATAACACCAACTTCTGAGTTCTTGCACTTCTTCCGCAATCAATATTTTGATTGCCTTTCGCAACTCCTTCTCAAAGAGCCGCGCGTCAAAACTCACACGGGTGAGTACCGTTTTGACATAGTTAAGCATATTCAATAATTAAGATACGCGGGCGTAACCGCGTACGCGATTTGTAACGTTGAAAGTAGTAATTCAGTCCATGAGTTAAAAGAAAAATTAAATTTGTCTCCGCAATTGGTTGCGCAACCTTTGCAATGATGAAATGAGCCCTGATTTACGGTCATCTGAGGGAGATTTAAGCAGGCGAATTCCATATGACCGCCAAAAATCAATTATTAACATAACATATGAAATTCCTCAAAAAATTAGCCCTTTTCTTTTCTTTTTTGTGGATAAGTTCCCTGGCTCAGGCTCAAAGCATTCAACTTCAGCTTGGGCCTGACGAAATAGGAGAAAATCAGGTGTGGACCATATCCCTGCACATTACGAACGACCAGCTTAAAACATACAGCAATTTCCCGGAAATCGATGGATTACGAAAGCGTGGTACCAGCACCCAATCGCAAACAAGCATTGTTAACGGCCAAGTCAGTTCATCTCAATCGGTCATTCAAACGTACCTCCCCGTCCGCCAGGGTACTTTCACGCTACCTGCCTTTTCAATGAAAATCAATGACCAGCTTGTCAACTCTCCGGGAAAGAAAATAAAAGTGGGTCCGCCTGTTCAAACGCAAGTCAGGGATCCATTCAGCAGGGACCCGTTCAGTGATTTCTTTGGAAAAGACGAAACCGAATTTGTGGATGTGAAAGAGGAGGCCTTGCTTACTCTCTCGACCAGCAAGGATGAAGTATATGTTGGAGAAGGCCTTACTGCCACGTTGTCCTTCCTGGTGGCAGACAATAACCGGGCACCCATGCAGTTTTTTGAACTGGGCCGACAGCTTTCCGAAATCCTGAAAAAGCTAAAGCCCACCAATTGCTGGGAAGAAAACTTTAACATCGAAAACATCGAAGGCGTACCGATCACCATCAACGGAAAGGGCTACACGCAATACAAAATTTACCAGGCAGCTTTTTATCCACTCAATACGGAACCGATTACGTTCCCCAGTGTGGGTCTGCAAATGATAAAGTTTAAAGTAGCAAAGAACCCATCGTTCTTCGGACAAAACCGGAAGGAAGATTTTAAGACCTTTACCTCAAAAGCAAAGATCGTTCGTGTCAGGCAATTGCCTCCTCATCCCTTGCAAAGTTCGGTGGCCGTGGGCAATTACCAATTAGATGAAAAGATAACCACGACTAGTCTGAAAACAGGTCAAAGTGTCGGTTACGAATTCAACGTATACGGTGAAGGGAATATATCATCTGTTGAGCGCCCCCTTATTTCGAAAGACAACAATTTTGACTTTTACGAACCTAACGTTCATCAGAACATTACGCGTGAAAACGGACGTGTGTCCGGCACAAAATCGTTCCGGTATTTTCTTGTGCCAAAAGAGCCGGGTCAGTTTCCCTTGAAGCACTATTTCCACTGGGTATTCTTCAATCCTGCCAAAAAGAAGTATGATACATTACGGTCACAACTTGTTCTGAAAGTGGAGGGGGAAAGCCAACGCAACCAGGCCATCCAAAGCACCGACCTTGGATCATTTTACGACCGGATCGACGCAGCCGATAACTCCTTGCGGTCTGCCTCGAACACAAGTTGGATAAAAATAACAATGAACCTGCTGATCCTTCTTGCTCTGGGAGCCTCTTCGTATTTGGTTTTTAGTTCAAGGTTCAAGACTTAACGTTCGTGGATATCGAATTAAATCTTGAGAGTGGAGTCCTTACTTTGATATTTGATATTTAGCGTTTGATATTTACAATTTAAAACCGAATCGTCCTGATAGTTATCGGGACCGGAATCGTTCGATGTTTTACATTTACAACCGGATACATAATAACCATGGGTAATTCGTACGGAAGATTATTCAGAATCACCACCTTTGGTGAATCGCACGGACCCGCAATCGGCGTGGTCATCGATGGCTGCCCGGCCGGCGTGGACATTGACGAAGCCTTTATCCAATCTGAACTTGACCGTAGGAGACCCGGACAATCGAAGATTACCACACAGCGAAAAGAAGATGATGTATTCAAAATTCTTTCGGGTGTCTTTGAAGGCAAGACCACGGGTGCTCCCATTGCCATAGTCATAGAAAATCAGGACCAGCGCAGCAAGGACTACAGCCATCTTGAAAATACCTTTCGCCCCTCGCATGCTGATTTCACCTATCAAGAGAAATACGGTATCCGTGACTATCGTGGTGGAGGAAGAAGTTCGGCACGCGAAACAGCTGCACGCGTTGCGGCAGGTGCCGTCGCAAAATTATTGCTGGATGAGTACGGTGTGCAGATCTTCGCATTCGTTTCACAAGTGGGTGATCTGAAAGCTCCCCATTATACACAACTTGATCTCACCAAAACAGAAGACACCATTGTTCGGTGTCCGGATGAAGCTACTGCTGCGAAAATGATTGCCCTTATCGATTCGGTCCGATTGGAACGCGATACCATCGGCGGTAGCGTGACCTGTGTTATCAAAAATACCCCGGTAGGACTGGGTGAACCTGTCTTTGATAAACTCCATGCTGAGTTGGGAAAGGCAATGTTAAGCATCAACGCAGTCAAGGGCTTTGAATACGGCAGTGGTTTTGAGGGAATTAAATTGCGAGGCTCCCAACACAATGACGAGTTTATAAACGAGGGCGGAAAAATCCGGACAAAAACCAACCACTCCGGAGGAATTCAGGGCGGTATCAGCAATGGAGAGGATATTTATTTCAACGTTGCTTTCAAGCCGGTAGCCACAATTATGCAGGACCAGCAAAGTGTGGACAAGGATGGGAAGGAGGTCATCGTTTCGGGAAAGGGCCGCCATGATCCGTGCGTACTGCCACGGGCCGTGCCCATTGTGGAGGCGATGGCAGCGTTGGTAATAGCGGATTTCGTATTGATGGCGAGGGGAGCGAAGGTGTAGGATTGAATGGACTTTTACAATTTCAGGGGATGAGTTCAAATCATAAGCAGCTCGTCTGGCTGACATTCTTCAGCATTGCCATGGGCTTTCTTGAAGCGGCGGTTGTAGTCTACCTGCGTTATCTTTATTATCCCGATGGGTTCAGATTTCCACTAACCCTGATGGCCGAGAAGGTTGTAATCACTGAATTGTTACGGGAAGTTGCAACGTTAATTATGCTGGTTGGCGTGGCCGTGCTGGCAGGTCGAACGGCCCGCCAGCGTTTTGCTTTCTTTCTCATTGCATTTGGCGTGTGGGACATTTTCTACTACGTTTTTTTAAAACTTCTCCTTGGCTGGCCCGAGTCCTTATTAACGTGGGACATTCTCTTCCTACTTCCTGTGCCCTGGGTTGGGCCTGTTTTGACTCCCTGCCTGGTTTCTCTTACAATGATCCTGATAGCTGGATTTATGTATTGCCGGGGCCTTCAAAATCCAGCAGGCGGAATCAACTTTTTTGAATGGTTATTACTTATTAGCGGCAGCTTTGTCATATTTCTTTCCTGGACTTGGGATTATTTTATCCGCTATCAGGGCCGCGGCCTTATCTCCGCAGAAAAATCGATTTCATTTTTTTCAACCTATACCCCCCAAACCTACAACTGGTGGATATTTGGTCTTGGAGAACTATTACTGTTGTCAAGCGCTTTTATTTTTTTTATCCGGACACGTGGCCGTTGAATTGTTGCTGTTCCTCAATCAAAGAAGGATCCATATTTATTAATGCTATCCACATCTTTTCCATACCATCTAAATCACGCACTATTATTAATCTGTCTGACTTTGTATCTTGGAACGTAGACATCAATAATGCTCCGAGACTACCAACGGAAAATTGATGTGTTGTTTCCGTCGGTAGAGAAAAAATAATAGATTGATCATCTAATCAATAGTCCATGGAGGTATCCACCACACCCCAAAAAAAGAGCAAGCTTACCTTGTACATCATCATCGCCCTGGTGATCGGGATTGCATTGGGTTTTACCTTGAACAAGAGTTATTTGTCTGAGGAGAACAACAAACTCGTCGCTCTGGATGTTTCCATCGAACAGATAAAAACCGAAATCCATCAGGCGACAGACAGTACGTTACGTAGTCAACTACACGTAAAGAAGAAAGTACTGGGCAAAGACCGCAACGCCATCTTATCAGCACGTGAACAAAAAGTTGAGCCGTTTTCTTTGTTGGCGGATATTTTTTTGAGACTTATCAAAATGATTGTTGCACCGCTGGTATTCAGCACACTGGTAGTGGGCGTTGCCAAGCTAGGCGACATCAAGGCTGTGGGTCGAATTGGCGGCAAAACACTGCTTTGGTTTATTGGTGCTTCCCTCACGAGTCTTTTGTTGGGTATGCTGTTGGTAAATATTTTCCAACCGGGGGTAGCCATGCACCTTCCATTACCGGATGTAAGCGAAGATATCGGCATCGTCAAATCAGGATTGTCGCTGAAAGAGTTTTTATACCATGTATTCCCAAGCAGTGTAATCGACGCGATGGCCAAAAATGAAATCTTACAAATCGTCGTATTCTCGCTCTTCTTTGGTGTCGCCACGGCAGCCATCGGTGAGCAAGGAAAGATTGTCGTCAAGGCCATGGATGCGATTGCCCATGTGATCCTGAAAGTCACCGGGTACGTGATGTACCTGGCGCCCGTTGCCGTTTTTGGTGCTATGACGGCTATCATCGCCAAACAAGGATTGAGCATATTGACTACCTATTCAATTTTTATCAGTGAGTTTTATTTCGGTCTGCTCTCACTGTGGGTTATTCTCGCATTGGCTGGTTATTTTGTCATCGGCAAACGGATCGCAGGCCTGGTGAGGCGAATCAAAGAACCCATCTTGCTTGCGTTCAGCACCAGCAGTAGTGAGGCGGCATTCCCCAAGACAATGGAAGAACTCCAGCGTTTCGGGTGCAAGGATAAAATCGTGAGTTTCGTATTACCCCTTGGTTATTCGTTTAACCTGGATGGAAGTATGATGTACATGACCTTCGCCTCGTTGTTCATCGCACAGTCCTATGGAATGCATTTGCCACTGGCCACCCAATTGAGCATGTTGCTGGTACTCATGCTCACCAGCAAAGGTATTGCAGGTGTGCCTCGGGCATCCCTGGTCGTGATTGCCGGAACCCTGGCAACTTTTAACATCCCCGAGGCAGGACTTGCCTTATTGTTGGGCATTGATCCCTTACTGGATATGGGCCGAAGTGCCACCAATGTCGTGGGAAACAGTGTTGCTACCGCCGTTGTGAGCAAATGGGAAAATTCGCTTGAGGAAAGCGCCCCGAATCCATAAAGCATATTGGAAGTTCACGACCGTGTGAACCTTAAATCACTAAATTTGTTTCTCTTTTAGATTCAGAAATATGATAAAGACTGCCCCAAAAGCCATATCCATCTACCTGGAATCCAATCCGAACCCCAATTCATTGAAATTTGTGGTGAGTGAAATGTTGGTTCCGGAAGGAATGAGTTTTGATTTCCCGGACCCATCCAGCGCCAAAGATGCGCCGCTTGCACAGGAGCTCTTTATGTATCCTTTTGTGGACCGTGTATTTTATATGAGCAACTTCATTACTGTAACGAAGAAAGAAGATGTGGAATGGCTTGAAATTCAGTCCACCCTTCGTGATCATATTCAGAAATTCCTGGAGTCCGGAAAATTGATTTTGGATGTCACAACTCCTTCTGACGCCCCTGCGGAGGAGGAAACAGAAACCATAAAAAAGATCAAAAACATTCTTGATGAATACATCCGACCTGCGGTGGAACAAGATGGCGGAGCAATCACATATCATTCCTTTCAGGAAGGAATCGTTAAAGTGATTTTACAAGGTTCCTGCAGCGGGTGCCCTTCCTCTACGGTGACGCTGAAGGCCGGCATTGAAAATCTGTTCAAACGCATGATGCCGGAAGAAGTGAAGGGGGTAGAGGCGCTGGGGTAGATCAAGAGCCCTCCTTGTTATTTAGAGCGCCGGTTTTCCGGAGTTCATGAACTTCACTAAACAAGTCCTGTTCTTATATTATTTTTTCTTGGCGCGATACGTTCTCTCCATAACATCAATATTTTTCAACAGAAATCAGTTTTTGGTTCTGCCCGGCAGCGTCTTTTGATTATCTTTAAATCATGGCCTCCATTCTGCCCGGATTTGAGTACGATATTTTCATCTCCTATCGCCAAAAGGACAACAAGGGCGATCATTGGGTTACCGAATTTGTAAGTGCATTAAAGACAGAACTCGAAGCCACCTTCAAAGAAGACATCTCCATTTACTTCGATGAAAATCCTTACGATGGTCTGCTCGAAACTCACCACGTTGACAAGAGCCTTGAAGTCAAACTGAAGTGTCTCATTTTCATTCCCATCATTTCACAAACATACTGCGACCCGAAAAGCTTTGCCTGGCAGCATGAGTTTTGCGCGTTTAATAAGCTGGCCAAGAAAGATCAGTTTGGAAGAGATATTAAATTGAGCAATGGTAATGTAGCGGGCAGGATTCTTCCTGTGAAAATTCACGATATCGATGCAGAGGATAAAGTATTGCTTGAAAATGAGTTGGGTGGCGCACTCCGCTCCATTGAATTTATTTTTAAGTCGACAGGGGTCAACCGGCCATTGACGCCTTCGGATAATCCGGAAAAAAATCTGAATAAAACATTCTATCGAGACCAGGTCAATAAAGTAGCGAATGCAGTAAAAGAGATCGTTACCGGTTTAAAGACATTCGATACACCCCCGGCAAGAATCACATCGAAACCCACTCCTCCTTCTTCCAATTGGAAGGTACCACAACCGAAACTCCACGTTCGAAAACTTCTTGCAAACTCATCGGCCATACTCCTCTTGATGCTGCTTGCAGGATATCTCATTTTTAATTTTACGCCCTTAGGAATAAGACTTCACCCCGAGCCTATAGCCAAATCCATTGCCGTGCTTCCTTTTCTAGATATGAGTCAGGCAAAGGATCAGGAATACCTGACCGACGGCATCACAGAAGAGATCATCAACTCACTCACCGTAATAAACGGATTGAAAATATCAAGTAGAACGTCGTCCTTTCAATTCAAGGAAAAAAATGTTGATTTGAAAGAAATCGCAGAAAAACTGGATGTCGAAACAATTCTGGAAGGCAGTGTTCAGAAGTCCGGCAATCGCCTGAGAATTACAGTGCAACTGATACGTGCAAAAGACAATTTTCACCTCTGGTCAGAACATTTCGACAAGCAAACGAGCGATATCTTTGCCATCCAGGACAGTATCGCTTTGAATGTGGTCAGGAAACTTAGGATTACCTTATCCGAAAACGAAATACCGAGAATTAGCCATCACGAAACGACACAGGAAGCCTATACCGAATACCTAAAAGGCAGTTACGCTTACCAGCAAGAGAATTTCGGGCAGAGCATCGAATACAATTTTCGCGCCATTCAGCAGGATTCCTTATTTGCCCAATCCTACTCAGCCATTGCCCTTGCCAAAGCATGGATCATCCTGAGGGCACATGACCATGGAAACGCCGTCGCCATTGACGAAGCCAAAAAGTATGCAAGGAGGTCAATACAACTTGATCCTTATCTGGGAGAAGGATATTCGGCCCTGGCACTTATGGCGTGGGCCATCGAGGGTGACTTTTCCACTGCCAGGATAAACTTTGAAAAGTCCATTCAGCTCAACCCTTCTTCTTCATTGATCAAAAACCGCTATGGCTACTTTCTCATGTGGATGGGTGATTTTAACAAGGCGTGCTCCCTGGCACTCGAAGCCATGAAGGCAGATCCGGCTGACTATAACTCCTATATGATTCTTTCGCGATCCAAAATCTACAGTGGTCAATTCGCAGAAGCAGACAAGTACCTGCAGGAAGGATCAAGATTGTTTCCGGAGCAGGGCTTTCAACATCAGATCATTACAAGAGAATTCTATGCAGGGAACTACCAGAAATTAATACCAATTCTTGAGTCCCGGGTCCAACAGAATGAAAGTTTGGATCATGAATTGCTGGCATTTCTTTGCATATCCTATCGCAAAACCGGTGACATAGCAAAAAGTTCCCTTATTGAGAATCAAATCAGGAGCAACGGGTTTGACAGCGAAGGGCGGCATTTTTCCATGGCAAAGATATTCGCCATGGATGGAAGGATTGACTCCTGCTTCAACCGCCTGGACCGTTCATGCAATAATCGGGAAAATTCTTTCAGATTGTTTAAGATCGAGCCTGCATTTGATAAATTAAAAAGCGACCTAAGGTATAAGAAGTTATACCGACGATTCGGATTCGACAATTACTGAACTCGCGCCGGGCGTGTTGGTACACCCTTCAACCGTCTAATCATCACTGCTGTTGTTTTTTGCATGCAGGGTTTGTTTAACACCATCGACCGTCAGTATATATGAATTATCACAGATTCCTGTTCCGTAATTTATTCCTAACGTTTTGCCAGTTGTCACATCAGTCAAAACTTTTGTACCGATGACCGGCATGAAATTTTTACTGATTACTATACAGGACCCGGCATAGATCAGGGGTGTGACGATGGTTACGTTGAAATCTTTGCCATGACGATTTGTTCCGGATACCGCGAAGTCACCATTCGGCCCATTGGTGTGCGTATACACTTCCCCGGCTGCTGAATGATCCCATTTTCTTGTTTTGTTTACTTTGAACGTTGCCGTCGTGGCGTCAGGCCAGGTGAGTGTATGACTTGCCCCAAGTTGCCATCTCACCGCAAGGGATTTGGCACTCACAAAGGTAAATGAATCGCATGCCAACACGCGCGTTCCAATAATGGCAATGTCGTTAATATTATAATTGTTCAAGGTGATAATATGAGTAGCTCCTTTCTTGTACCATTTTCCTCCAGTCCACATAATCAGGATAGAGCCTTTTCTAATGTTCCCTTTAATATCCTTGCAGCCTGCTTCAGGGAATGTAATGGTTACTGTTCCGGCTGAATTATCAGGGCTTACATTGGAAAAAATAATGGTGGATCCGGTACATGTTAACCGGTCATCGGTGAAGGCCTCCGCCCGACCGCCTGAAGCAGACCCGGAATCAACGTTGCTGTTTAACACCACTGAAGCGAGATCATCCAATTCATCAGTAATAATTTCCAAAACCGCGTCATTATTGGCAGTTTGTAAGCTGTCGGAAGGTATTATTGCTATCGTACTGCTACAGGAGGAAACTGCTATTGCAGCGATTATAAAAAATAATATTCGTATCGGCCAGTTCATTGATTTCGCTTTTGATTTTGGTATTTCTTTAGGGAAACAGGAAGCAAATATAATATAAGTATTCCGCACCAGAGCCGCCCAGTTCAGATTAGGGCGTACAACAGAGATGCAAGTCACACAAAATCGCAATGCTCGCAAAAGAATACCTCACATTCAATTGGGCAATTGTTATCCGGGGAATTTATTATACATAAAAACGGGTTTCCCTTTTCCTCAATTCGTCATTCCTAATTCGAAATTTTCTCTCCCGCCTCATTATCCGGCAAGCCTTTCAAATACTTATCCACAAACTTGAGTACTTCCTCGGACGCCTTGATATTATTTTCCTTTTTCACAAACCCATGCCCCTCGTCGGGAAAGATTACATATTCCACTGGCACACCGTTCTTTTTCGCAGCAGCGACAATTTCATCTGATTCCACTTTTAGCACGCGTGGATCATTACTTCCCTGTAGCACAATGAATGGTTTGGTTATTTTATCGGCATAGAAAAGTGGTGATTTATTATATAATGCAACGGAATCTGCCGTGAAGGGATCGCCCAATTCGGTGTACAATGCTTTTCGGCCCGATTCCCACCATGGCGGAATGCTTTTTAGTGTCCGAAGCCAATTGGTAACACCGAACAGGTTCACGCCCACCTTAAATTCCCCGGGTGCAAATGCAAGTGCTGCCATCACCATATAGCCTCCATAACTGCCACCATAAATTCCAATCTTGTCTGTGTCGATATACGGCAAAGTGGCAAGGTGTTTTTTGGATTCCACACAGTCCCGCAGATCCTCATTGCCATGCTTACGGTCATCTGCCGCAAAGAATGTCTTTCCGTAGCCCGAGCTTCCGCGGTTGTTCACGGCCAGGACGGCATAACCATGATTCACCAGATGTTGGAGGGAAGGAGAATAATTCAGACGGGTCTGGCCACCCGGTCCGCCATGAATCCATAACAAGGCCGGAACCTTTTCGTCTGCCTTGATTCCCTTTGGTTTATATAAGAGGCCTGGAATTTCCATTCCATCGAATGATTTGAATCGTACAACTTCTCCGGCGACCAGGTCATTCGGGTCGATGTCCTTGCTCATGGTATGGGTGAGTTGCTTCACTTCCTTCGTGTCGAAATTATACACAAACAAATTGCTGGGTGACTTTGAACTGCTCACGTAAAAGCACATAAGTTTTTCGCTGTCGGAAATTCGTACCCCAGTGATATCGCCTTCCGGCAAACCTGACACAGATACCAGTTTGCCTCCCTCCGACTCATCATAAATCTTAATTTCTGTACGCGCATCATTATTGATGGCCACCACGCGGTATTTGCCATGCGTCGAGAGAGACGCATACATAATATCCCATGGCGCTTCCTCTACCTTTTTCTTCTCGCCGGTGGCCACATCATGGCTGGCCAGGTACATAAATTCACTTCCTTCATCGGTCAGGAAGTAAAGTTTCTTTCCATCCAGACTGAAATACTGAGGATTGTATTGCGCATCACCCTCATGTTTGGAAATTAGTTGGAGTTTACCAGTCTGTGTGTCCAGCAGGTACATATTTGAGTTATTGGTGGTAATGGACTCACTTAAAGAGATGTACCGATCATCATTTGAAACAACGTCCGGGTTCAAGCCTTTTTCATTTTTATACAGCAGCGTCGACGGATAAATTTTCTTCTCTCCCGCCGCTACCTGGACATTGTATAAATCAAAGTACTTTTTATCACGGCTGTTGGAACTGTAGTACATTAATTTTTTATCGTAGCTCCAACCTGCAAACTGTGCTTTTGCGGTACTGTCCTGGATCAGGTCGATGGTTGTGCCGTCCGGGTTTCGGACGAAAATATGATTGATCTCATTTCCGCCCTTATCACGTGTGTACACCATTCGCTCATCGGTAGGAAAATAAGAAAGTGCGTACACAGCATCGTCGGTTGACCTTGTCAACGGTTTTGCTTCACCTGTTTTGATGTTGATCTCTTCGGCATTAAAGATGCCTGTTCCCTTTCCGCTGATCAGGACCTTGCTTTCATCGGGCGAGAAAGCTCCGCCATTGATCTGCACAATATCCATGAATTGCCGGATCGTGTATTGCTTGATCGGTTTATCCCCCGCGGGTCTGTTGCATGACAAAACAAAGCAGGCGGTTATCAGAATGAGGGAGCCTCGGAAAAGAATTGATTTCATAAATACAGTGTTTTTAGAAATTACAAGGTATTAAAAAAACCAGGTAAGGGATACGTTATTTATACAGGTCCTATATGCCCATGAAAAGTGTATTTTTGGGCGTATGATTCACATCCAATCGTTTAAATTCAATCCCTTTGAAGAAAACACCTATGTAGTCTATGACGAGACCCTGGAAGCCAGCGTCATCGATCCGGGCTGTTATGAAAAGGAGGAGCAGAATTTACTAACTGATTTTATCTTAGCAAAAAATCTCAACGTTAAAATTCTTCTAAATACCCACTGTCATATCGATCATGTGCTCGGAAACGATTTTGTGAAGCATCAATACAAAGTGCCCTTCTTCATTCATCCAACGGAGCTCCCGGTTTTAAAAGCAGTGAAGACATATGCTCCCAATTACGGCTTTCCATGCTATCAAGAAGCCCTTCCGGACGGGGAGTTAAGAGAAGGCACGCGCATTAAGTTTGGTAATAGCTCCCTCGAAATTCTTTTTCTCCCAGGACACTCACCCGGCCACGTGGGATTCTGTGAATCGAACCAAAAAATACTAATAAGCGGCGATGTTCTGTTTTATCATTCGATTGGACGCACCGATCTTCCCGGCGGCAACCTGGACACGTTGATCAAAAATATTCATCAAAAACTTTTTGTGCTTCCGGATGATGTAATGGTCTATTCTGGTCATGGGCCCATTACTTCCATCGGCGAAGAAAAAATTCACAATCCTTTCTGCGCACTCACGGTCGGATGAAGTTACTACGCCACTTGCCGAACGTTCTCACCTGTACACATCTGTTGTGCGGTTGCCTGGGAATAATTTTTACAATACAATACGCCACCTGGTCAGGGGTCTGGTTTGTACTGGCCGCAGGAATTTTTGATTTCTTCGACGGTTTTACGGCAAGGGTCCTGAATGTAAGTTCACCGATCGGGAAAGAACTTGATTCACTGGCCGACATGGTCAGCTTCGGTGTGCTGCCATCCATCGTGATGTTTCAGATGATTGATGCAATTTCATCCAGCAATTTCCTTCCCTATGTTGCTTTCAGCCTTGCCATATTCTCCGCTTTGCGTTTGGCGAAATTCAATATTGACGAAAATCAAAAGGACACGTTCATTGGCCTCCCAACACCGGCCAACGCCATGTTTATCAGTTCCCTGGTTTATTTGAAGGGGCCATGGGATGTTTTTATTTCGAATGATATTTTTCTAGTGATTGTCACGTTCGTTTTTTCATTCCTGCTGGTGGCTCCGTGGGAATTGTTAGCCTTTAAATTCAAGAATTACCAATGGGCGAACAACAAGGTGAGGTTTACATTTATCAGTATTTCGGTATTACTGCTGGCAGTATGGCAGTTAGCTGCATTGCCCTTTATTATACTATTCTATATTCTGATCTCGTTATTAATGCGTTGGATAAGAATCTGAGCTTTTGAAACAATCCGTGACATTATTCTTCCTCCTTTCGTGGATGGCCGCGCATGGCCAGACATCGTCCGTCCTCTCGTCAGGAAAGTGGTATAAACTCTCTGTCCAACTGGATGGCGTTTACAAAATCGACTATTCCCTGTTGCGAAAATTGGGTATCAGTCCCGACCAGGTTGATCCTGCAAAAATTCAGGTTTATGGCGGGGTAAACGGTATGCTGCCGCAAGCCAACAGTTCCCCGAGAATAAATGAATTGAAAGAACTATCCATCTTCGTAAAGGGAGGAGAAGACGGTAAGTTTAATAAAGGAGATTACATCTTGTTTTTCGGGCAAGGTCCCGATTCGTATCAATTGATTCCAGGCAAAAAAATATTTGGATATCAGAATCATCTTTACGCAGATAAGAATTTCTATTTTCTTACCCTTGGCAATGGCGGTGGCAGGCGGATGACAGACCTTGAAAGCCTCGCAGGAAATTTTCCAGTCAGTACCGGGTTTGACGATTTCGCTTACTACGAAACAGAACGATTTAATGACCTCCATTCGGGCCGTGATTGGTTTGGCGAGCAGTTCGACACAAAGTCCGATTACACCATCCGTTTTGAGATACCAGGGATTATTGAAGGTTCTTCCATCACGTTGGTGTCAAATGTGATGGCTCAATCATTTAGTGAAACATCTTTTCAACTATCCTACAATTCCGTTTTGATTGGCGAACAAAAAGTACCTCCTATTGCCAATGCACAATACGCACCAAAAGGAATTGAAATCACCGACACTCTCGTAAAAACGTCAACGACTGTCAAGGCCGCAACGCAGGCAAACCAGGATATTCGATTGAAATTCATCAAAGCGGCCACCGGTAGGTCGGTCGGTTACCTGGATTATTTACTCCTTCAGACAAAAAGAAAACTTGCCTTATATGGTGATCAAACCATCTTTCATTCTCTCAGAAGTTTAGATCAACCCGTCACGAGTTTTTCTATAGCTGCAATGCCCATTGATGGTATGGTGTGGGACGTCACGGATCCTTTTAATGCACGTATTCAAAGGTTAACCAATGGATCCGGAGCAGCCACATTTGCCGCAACATCTGTCTCCTTACGAAAATACATAGCACTCTCAAACAAAAATTACCCGTTACCTGCTGCAGAGGGCGAGGTCCCCAATCAAAACCTACACGGACTTACTTCCCTTGACTTTTTGATTGTGTCCGCTCCTGAATTTTTATTGGAAGCCCAGCGTTTGGCATCCCACCGTCAATCAAAAAATTCCTTATCAAGCGTTGTAGCCACGACAACCCAGGTTTACAATGAGTTTTCCGGAGGCAAACAGGACATCACTGCCATTCGCGATCTGGTCAAGTACCTGTATGATTCAAATTCAGGCATAAAATATCTCTTGCTTTTCGGTCGTGGTTCATACGATTACAAAAATTATTTGCCCTACAATAAGAATTTCGTACCTACCTATGAGTCACGCAATTCACTTAGTCCATTGGAGACCTATTCTTCAGACGATTATTTTGCATTCCTGGAAAATAATGAAGGCAACTGGGGCGAAAATCCAGCGGAAGCCCACACGATGGATATTGGCGTGGGGAGACTGCCCGTGAAAAAAATTGAAGAAGCAAAAACGGTGGTTACTAAAATCATTCAATACGAAAATCAAAACTGGGGGGATTGGCGGAAAGAAATCCTATTCGTGGCCGATGATGGCGACTACAACATCCATCAAGGCCAGGCCGATCAAATGGCAGAAACAATCGAAGCCAATCATCCGGAGTTTAATACGCAAAAAATTTACCTTGATGCGTTTCAACAGAAGATGAGCCAAATTGGACAAGTCTCACCAGAAGCCACAACCGCCCTCAGCAACGCTGTTCGCAAAGGCGTCGTGATTGTTAATTACACAGGCCATGGTAACGAACAGCAATGGATGCAGGAGCGAATTCTCGATCAGGTTTCCCTGGATAAATGGAAAACTGCTTCCCGTTATCCATTACTTGTCACGGCTACCTGTGAATTTGGCAGGAACGATGATCCAGGACTGATCTCAACAGCAGAACTTTCTCTGATAAAAAAAGATGGTGGCTCAATCGGACTCGTGACGACGGCCCGGCCCGTCAATTCGAGTACCAACTTCACGCTCAACAAAGCATTCTATCAATCACTGCTCACTAAAGACCAAAACCAGTTCCGGCCACTAGGTGCTGTTTTACGCGACACCAAAAACAATAGTATTGCAGGGGTTTCCAATCGCAATTTTTCTTTGCTGGGCGACCCTTCAATGAAGTTGGCGCTTCCTGAATCGGAAGTCAGAGTTACTCAAATAATAAACCTTAGTTCCGGATCAGACACCCTCAAAGGATTATCTAAAATCAGACTCATCGGTCGCGTTTATAGAAATGGCCTCGCGGATGCCGGATATAAAGGCACTGTGTCCATCGCGTTGTATGACAAGGCAACTTCCGGGGAAACCAAAGGCGATGAGAATCCACCTTTCGCATTCAAAGGACGTGAAAATGCGGTATTCCATGGACAGGCAAGCATTCGTGATGGCCAATTCGAAATTGAATTTATTATTCCAAAATCGATCAATCCTGCCGTTGGAAGCGGAAAAATAAGTTTGTATGCTTTTTCTGAGACGAATGGGAACGACGTCACCGGCATTCAGGTTCCCGTAAAAATTGGTTCGCTGGAAAAACTTCCAGGCACCGATTCAAAAGGACCCACAATCGAGTTATATATGGGCGATACAACTTTTGTTGATGGTGGTATTTCCGGCAGCGACAGCAGAATTGTAGCGATCTTGTCAGATGAAAATGGAATTAATACTTCTAATTTTATACCACAAAACAATATCACGGCAACGTTAGATGATACCGTGACTTTCATGCTTAATAAATACTATCAATCGGATGTAGATAATCCCAAACGGGGCAAGGTCAGTTATCCTGTTGACGACATGAAACCTGGCCTTCATTATATTACGTTACGTGCTTCGGACACGTTTAGTAATACCTCATCGGCCAGCATTTCATTTACAGTTTCCGACCAGCCTGGAATTCAAATTGAACAATGGATCAGCTATCCAAACCCGGTGACATCGTCTACCACCTTCCATTTCAAACATAATCGCTCCGGAGAAGACCTGGAGGCGGTGGTGACAGTCTATGATCAGGTCGGTCAGCCAATGACTTCAAACACTTACCTGGTCAATGGTAGCGCGTATCAGGTGGACCTTCCCGTGTGGAATGCTACTACTGGCAGCGGGACAAAATTAACCGGAGGCCTATACTTGCTAAAGCTTTCGGTTCGTTCTCTGCTGGATGGTTCTAAAAATGAAAAAATAACGAAGGTTATAATATCCAATTGATTATCTTTATCCCTTAGATGTTGATTATGAAGAAGTTAGCGTTGGCTTTAATCACCTCACTTGGGGTCGGCGAGTTGTATGCGCAGACCATTGGCTCTTCCGGCACCTCCCTCATTGGGCAGGATAGTACCAATAAAGTGATAACAACAGCCGTTCCATTCCTTGGCATTACACCTGATTCGCGAGCCGCGGGGATGGGTGATGCGGGCGTCGCTACTTCCCCGGATGCTAACTCTGGCTATTGGAATTCGGCCAAGCTTGTTTTTATCGACAAAGGCTCGGGTGGTTCGTTATCGTATACACCTTGGTTGGGTAAGATTATTAATGACATGAAAATTATTTACCTGTCAGGATTTTACAAAATCAATCGCAAGCAGGCCGTCGCTGCTTCTATGAAATATTTCGATCTTGGGCAAGTGCAATTCAATCAAGGTCCTAATCCCCAGGATCTGTTGGGAAGATATAATCCGAGAGAATTTGCTTTTGATGTGACCTATTCTGCTTTATTAACGGAGCACATGAGCATTGGAGGATCTCTTCGCTACATACACTCCAATCTTACAGGATATTTATCGACGAATTCATTTGATGCAAGGCCAGGTAACTCCGTTGCGGTAGATCTGGGCTTTTATTATACCAAGCCGATGGTGTGGAGAAATTCTAATCTGGCTTTTGGAGCGACCATCACCAACCTTGGTGGAAAGATTTCCTATTCGGATGCTAATAACAAAGACTTCCTTCCCACCAACATGAGGATTGGAACGGCTTACAAAATGGATTTGGATGCACAAAATAGCTTGTCTTTCGCATTGGACTTCAACAAATTGATGGTCCCCAGCCCGTATCCTGGCAGTAAGGCCAAACCCATGTTGAGCGGCGTACTCGGTTCTTTTTCAGATGCAAAAGGGGGAATCAGTGAAGAAATAGCCGAAATCACAACTTCTCTTGGTATGGAGTATTGGTATAAAGACTTAGTTGCCGGCCGGCTCGGATACTTTTATGAAGCGAAAGAAAAGGGCAATCGCAAATATCTCACGGCAGGTGTTGGATTTCGCAAAGATAAGTTTGGATTGGATGTTGCATACTTAGTGCCTACGAATAAGCGCGAAAATGCCCTCGCTGAAACCTTGCGCTTTACTGTCATGATGCTCTTTAAAAAGAAAGAGAAAGAAGAAGAAGCCCCTGCCGATTGATGATCCCGCTGGACAGAACCGAGGCCCCACCCTTTCAACTTTCTTCCGATTATTCCCTCGCTCGTCCGGAGATTTTTCAACTATCCGGAAATCAAAAACTTTTTGCTTTCCGCGATTTGCAGCAGGAGGCCGTTAAGTTGGAGTTAGTTTTCAAGGCTGGTAAATGGCATGAATCGAAGTTGGGCGTAAGTCACTTCACTTCCCACATGCTCTCAAAAGGCACCGACAAGAAAAATTCATTTCAAATTGCTGAAGGGTTGGATTCTCTGGGTGCTCAGCTTGAGATCAGTCCAGGTTTTGATTTCGTGTCGTTGTCTCTCTTCACCTTGCGAAAGAATTTATTGGCAGCGCTTCGGATTGTCGTGGAGTTGCTGGAAGGACCTTCGTTTGAGGGAGAGGAATTGAGATTGCTGAAAGAGATTTTTTCACAAGCCCTGCGCGTAAATAACGAGAAAACCAATGTCGTTGCATCCAAAGAGATTCGGAAGGCCGTCTTTGGAATCAGTCATCCCTATGGCAGTTCCATGGAAGAAACGGATATAGAAAAAATTGACCGCCTGGATTTACAGCAATTTTTCCATGACCATTTCTCGCTTCATTCAGCTTTTCTTATTGGTCGTTTGTCGGATGAAGAGGTTAAGGAAGTTGTAAAAATCATCCCCTCCCTGGTAACGCTAACCAAAAAAGAGCCAACGTTTGAAAATCGCCCCGGGCTATCGCATACGATTACAAAACCGGGTAGTGTTCAGGCCTCTATACGGTTAGGGAAAAAGTGTTTACCAAAAACCGACAGCAGTGAGTACTTTGAGGCTGTGATGTTCAATCACATTTTGGGTGGATTCTTTGGCTCGCGGCTGATGAAGAATATTCGCGAAGAAAAAGGACTGACCTATGGAATTTATTCTTCGATGAATCATTTTCTACGCAACAATTTCTGGATGATTGGCGCGGAGGTCAACCAGAAAAATGCGAGCGAAGCCATTCGGGAAATTAAAAGTGAGATTAAGATTCTTCAAGAGGAAAAAATATCCGTTCGTGAACTGGATGTTGCAAAAAATTATTTCATTGGAAGCTGGCAGTCGGAAAATTCGACTCTTTTCGCGGTGGCGGATAAGGTGAAAAGCCTTCACCTGTGGAATCTAGGGGAAGATTATTACACAAAACTGTTAAGTCATCTGCAGGAAATTACGCCGGAGCAGATTCAAAATGCAGCAAATACTTATTTTGGAGGGGATGATTTATTTGAAATTCAGGTAGGGTAGAAGTTAAATACTAAATCAAAAGATAATGAAAATGAAAAAAGAAAAAATAAAACTTTATGACACCGTGGCAATCCTAAAAGATATACCGGAAAAAAAGTGGTTTTTGGGCAAGTGGGTACCATCGTTGAAGAATTGGCTGAGGGTGTATTCGAAGTGGAGTTTGCAAATAAGCTTGGGGAAACCATTGCTGAGTTTGCCGTAAAAATCGAAGACCTTATGCTCCTCCATTATGAATTGGAATTTGCAAAATAATAAATAAGTCACTCATTTTAACCCAGATCATGCATTAGAGAATTCAATTCAATTCTAAATTAATGAAAATCAGCTGATTACAGCAAGTTTTATTCCAAACCATCCTAATGCTATGCATTAGAACTTAAGTGATTGATTCTCTGGCTGAAGAAAGTTATCCACAGACTCTAATGCATAATCTGGGATAAAGCATTTTAAATTTAATTTTTCCCATTTTGCATAGATGCCTTCTGCTGGGACAGCGTGATGAGATTGCTGATTTTCTTATACTTCTCTGGATGGATGAAATACCGAACGAGACGCAGGTTTTGAACAGGTACAGCTTGAGTAAGATTGACCAAGAGTTACCCAAAGTGCGTGGTGAGTAGCATACCGTTGCAAAACCGTTTCGCGCGTTCCCGTTGTAACCGCTTCAGACCAAAACCGGGTCACCTGGAATACCTTACCGTCATTCAATTTGGAGGGCTAAGGTTTCGCTTATTAATGTCAACTAAGTAGAAAGTGTTTAATGAGCAACAATAAACTGTTGAACTACATATTCGCCTAAGATACTGGCGCGAACTATATATCTATCAGATACCATGTGTTTTGTATCAACCAAGACGGATTTTTGCATCGTTTTTTGGGCAAATACTTGAGAACCATCCTTTGTAGAAAATATTGCGATCTCCATTTCTGAGTTATCAAAATCTAGTTGTGTGATTTTACTCTTCAGTAATGACAAATCAACTTTTATATGATCTTTTGCCGGATTGGGACTCATGCTAATTGCCATCCGTTGCTGTTGTCCTCCGCCTCCGCCACAATCTATAACGTTTAAAGTATTTACCTTAGGCGCACCTGATCCGCAGGAATTTGAAGCCGTCATCATAACTGTGTAGGAAGCGACATACGAAGGAATAAAGTTAAAACTTGGTGTGGCACTCAAACCATTGAATATTTGTGTTCCTCCGTCGAAAACTTGTAAAAAATATAAAGTAGCGTTTGCCGCACCAAAAGAACTTATTGTAATTCCGCTGTTAAGGCAGTTACCATCAAAAAGTATTTTTCCGGGAGTCCCAGGCGCAGCTAGGTAGGTGGTTATTGTAGCTGGCGTAGCCCCATCACCAGCACATTGCTGCATATTGGCCGCAACAAAAATCTGGTTTTGTCCTGCAGTCGACCCAACGGTAATCGTTGCGACGTTGGATTAGCGTACAGGTTATTCAACGTTAAGGATGGACCAGCCGTCCCATTGATTAACCAACTTGCGTTAGGTACTGTGTATGTATAAGAGTATGCTTGATCGACAAGCGAAGCGGTAATAGTGAAAGCGGTTCCCGTACAGGACTCAGCCGGTACACCGGTTATTGACGTTGGCGGGGAAATTCCAACTTTTACATTAATCTCGGATGGCCCACCGCTACCGCCATTCGTGCAAAGTGCTGACGCGCCCAAGCGGTAGCCACCATTGGAAAAAGCTATAACTCTAATATCACCACCTGGCTGACATGGATAACAACCAAGGCAACAGTCAATTTCTTTTCCAAGATTAACTCCATTTTGGTCCAGAAATGCCGCATCACCAACAATCCGCCAACGGACCGAAGCCCAACTTCCACAAGCAAATGAAGGGGGACTTGCCTGGAAAATAGCAACAGTGTTCTTGCATACCAAATGAGGTCCATAAACTGAAAGACCGCCGCATCCGTATGCTGCCAACGTATGAATCGTCATGATTGCTAACAATATCCCAAACACCTGAATGTATTTTCCGATTTTAGGCTGGAAATTTGTTTTCATCTTGAGTGAATATTTAATACATTTAAAGTTAACAGAATTTACCAGAGTAAAAAATTGAAAAGATTAATTTTCTACTGTTTATTTTTCTGGTGTGCTTCAACAGCCGCTAGTTCTCAGGACTCAGTTGCTACGAAGGGGATCCGGGGTAAGAAGCAGTCCTACGTGAAATTTGCAGCTTACCCCTTCTTCTACACCTCCCTCTTTCAGAAAGATGCCCTGCGGCTGATTTTGCACTATGAATCCCAGTTCAAGTTGGGAAGCAAGTTTACCTATGATGTAGTGGCGGAATATTCCAATTTCTCATTCACTTCGTACGCCAATGGAGTGCTCGTTTCAAGTATCCCAAATAATATAAATATTAACATACGTCCTCAAATCAGATATTATTTGAATGGAACGGCATTTCATAAGTACTTTGTTGGCGCATACCCAGTATACTTGTATCATGATATTCCATCGGCAACTGATGTCAAAGGCAATTATTTCGGTGCTGGTTTAGTTGCCGGATACCAGTTTTTTGTTTGGGATAGGATTCCGATAGAGATTAACACGCTTCTATTTTACACAGTTTCGAATGGTTCAAACATTAATTCGCAAGGTCAGCCGACACTTAGAGACTACTACGGCTCGCTAACTTTCGAGTTGAATTTTGGTTTCCCGCTACGAAAGGAAAAATGATTAAACGGCAAGCTGTAGCGATTCTTATGTCCAGCTTTTTCTTCTATTTGGCATGGCCTCCGTTGCCCTTTGCCGCACTTATAATAGTTGCGTTGGTTCCCATTCTTTCAATTCACAATGATGTTAGTTTTCGTCGTTGGATCGTCGCCGTTCTAATTACACTTTTTGTCTGGAATCTTTCAACGACCTTCTGGTTGTACAATACTATCCCCTTTGGAGCGTGTTTGGTGCACGTCTTAAATTCATTGATGTTCACAATACCCTTCATTTTGTTTTGGTTTGCTAAGAATAGAATCCACCTCGGCCTGGCATATCCCACTTTCATTTTTTCATGGATTTCTATAGAATACCTTCACTTAAATTGGGAACTTGGTTTTCCGTTCTTGAATCTTGGAAATAGTCTGTCAATGTACCCACAAGTATTTCAATGGTATGAGTTTACTGGCGCTCTTGGCGGCACTTTGTGGATTTTGATCATTAACGTATTGCTTACTGAAATATTGATTGCTTGGAAGAAAAGCGATTTTGCTCGTAGACAAGTGATTGCCGTTGTAGTAATTGTTTTCATCCCGACACTATATTCATTTGTTCGTTACAACACATACATCGAAAATAGCACCACTAGTTCCGTCGAAATAATAAGTCCGGCGATAGATTGCTACAGCGAAAAGTATCAGATGGATTTGGACTGGTTGACCGATAGGTATTTTTCACTAAGTCGCCGTGCGGCCGATCCAGATTTCACCATCTGGCCCGAAACCGCAATTTCAGACGCAGGTTTGTTGGATGGTCTTTCTCAAAACCCTCATATCCAAAAAATACAAGGAGATTTGTCAGAGAATTCGAAAACATTGTTGGTAACCGGGGCGATTATCTATAAAAGGCGAGGAACGCTTTCAAATGATAATCCGGAACTAACCTTCTTTGAGCCACTTGGCGAATATCTAAGCGTTCATAATTCCGCACTTGCAATTCGTCCAGCCGGTGTGCCAATAATTGTCAGAGCAAAAGAAATCATGGTGCCTTTTGAAGAAACGATTCCCTATCCAAAAGTTTTTGAGTGGGTTCGCTCCAAGGTTGGTACGTTGGGAGGATTTACATTTAGCAGTTTGGATAGCACTTTGGGTTTCGTAGAGCATAATGGATTTAAAGTCACTCCTCTGATTTGTTACGAGATACTTTTTGGGTCAAAAGTGTCAAAGTTGTCATTGCAAAACGATTTCTTCTTTCTTTTGTTGAATGAAGGCTGGTACCACAGTGATACTGGCTCAAAACAATTTCTTTACTATACAAGTTTGCGAGCTGTGGAAACTAGAAGAGCAATTGCGCGGTCCTCAAACGTCGGGTTCTCGGCCATTATTGATCAAACCGGCATGATCGTAAAGGTCGTTCCTAAGATTTGGGAACCCACCCAACTTACAGGACTCTTAAACAAAGCCTCGTACAATACTTTTTACTCTTACTCTGGAGATCTAGTTGGTCAAATCGCGATTCTTTGCCTCTTCTTGATAATTGTACATTTAGTGGTGCAGATTTGGAGGCAGAAGCCCTCTTAAATCACCTGTGTTCTTTGCGGTACTCGGTGATCCAATATTGTAAGACGCCTTTCTATTCAAGTAGCGTTTTGACAACCGTTGCAACCACCTGGGGCTAATATTCCGGTAATCATTTGACCCACGCCCTGTTCGGGAACGGTCAATATTCCGGCAATGATCTGACCCACCCTGGCCGTCCCGGCGTAGGCAAGTGTCTGCGAGGAGAGGTTTATTAAATAAAAACCCCATCTCTTTCGAGTGGGGTTTTTTAAAAAAGTCAGGCAACGACTTACTCTCCCGGGTTTTACCCCAGTACCATCAGCGCCCGCCGTCGCGAGGCGCTATGGCGGGCACAGCGGGTGGGCTTGACGGCTCGGTCCGATAGCCATTGGGAGGGGAAGTGGACGGTCTTGAGAAGTGAATATGGAGGCCGCCATTGTTCACTCTCACACCTCACATCTACCTTCGGGCTTGCGCACAAAAAAAAAGCTCCGGCGTAGGCAAGTATCTGCCAGGAGAGGTTTATTAAATAAAAAACCCCATCTCTTTCGAGTGGGGTTTTTTAATAAAGTCAGGCAACGACTTACTCTCCCGGGTTTTACCCCAGTACCATCAGCGCGGGTGGGCTTAAC
>JANXYC010000187.1 GCA_025350305.1 Cyclobacteriaceae bacterium
AAGCAGGGCCAATGATCCGCTGGACCTTGATTTCGTAGTGCTCGTAGTGGTTCGTTGTGTTCTTCGTGACCATACTTCTGACTCGCTCTTCGGCTGCAACCTTATGCTATTCAATAGATTGCCTAACTTGACAAAGTAGGAATAGAATAGCAATGAAAAGTAAACTTGCGATTATGTTAGTAACTGCATTAACTATCGTGTCATGCGACCGCCAACGAGTTACGGCCCCTGATGCGGAAGAAGCGGTTATCCGCTCGGCCCGCCAGCTATCCAATGAAGCAATCGCCAAAAAGGACACAGCCGTCCTGGCCAGCGTGTGGGCTTCTGATTACCATGTCGTCACGTCGAGAAACTTTGAAGGATCGGGCAGAATAGCAAACCGCGATTGGTTTGCAAGTCAATATACAAGTAAGCCTGATGTGATTTATGTCCGCACACCCGAGACCATCCAGGTATTCAGTAGATGGAACATGGCGTCAGAAAATGGCACGTGGGTGGGCCACTGGACCGACAACGGGGAGTCCTGCGAACTCAGCGGCAGCTATTTTGCAAAATGGCATAAGATTAAAGGACGGTGGCTGATCCGTGCGGAGATTTTTGTTCCGCTGAGATGCTCTGGAAAATTCTGCGAGCAGTCGCCGATTTAAATGTTTAAACTGTGATTGAGATTATTTAATGATGTATGATCAATGAAAGCTATATTCTGAACTACGGGATATAAGATGAAATCGACGACGACCTGATTTAGAAGTCATAACGATGCTCACATGAAAAAAATTTACTTTATTCTCCTGCTCATTTCTCTGTCAATTTTCATTTTCTATTGCTATCCAACACCCCGGTATCGTATCAATGAATTATTCACTGGAAGTGATAAAGCCAAAATCGCTGCATTGGATTCTTTACGAACTGTACCACTCAAGTCAATTAGTATCAACGGTCAGGAATGGAATTACCTTGCCATAGGCAACGGAAGCGAGAATATTCTTTTCCTTCACGGGATGGCTGGCAGCTACGATATCTGGTGGCAGCAAATCCAGGCTCTGAAAAATAATTATAAGGTTATTTCGATTACCTATCCGCCCATTAATACGCTGAAAGGCTTGGGAGAGGCCGTGATCAGGATATTGGATGCCGAACATATTGAACGAACCCATGTGATTGGTTCGTCACTCGGTGGATACGTTGCTCAATATTTAATATCAACGTATCCTAACCGTTTTAAAAAGGCGATTTTCGGAAATACGTTTCCCCCGAATGATATTTATAAAGAAAAAAATTCTACAACTGCCACGTTAGCCAGATTCCTGCCGGAGTGGCTGGTGATGTACGCCTTTCGGAGCACCTTAAAAGAAAAGGTCCTGCCGGCATCTGAAAATTCCCCGCTGGCAGAAGCATATTTGTTAGAACAGTCATACGGTGGTATGAGCAAGCAACAGTTTCTAGCACGCTATCAGTGTGTTGTCGACACATTCACGCCAGGGCTTTCATTGATCTCGTCAAAAGATATTTTGATCATCGAGTCAGACAATGACCCACTTGTGTTTCCTGAACTAAGGCAACGCATGAAGGAGATATACCCGGCCGCTGAAGTCTTTACTTTTCAAGGCAAGGGCCACTTCCCGTACCTCAATGAAGCGATTCAATATGATTCGCTGATGAGAGCGTTCTTTGGTCGTCCTTAGGAATACTGGTGCATTATCACAAAAATAATTGTACAAGCACGCAAAGGACGCAAAGAAGGAAGCGCTAAGCCCGCAAATCTGACGCGGCATTATCAGAACTTTGCGCTCTTTGCGTTTTTAACTTTGCGCCTTTGCATGAAAATGCGCCTTCGGTGTATCTTTGCGCCTCATTTTAATAGAAATACGTGAATTATCTTTCAGCCGAGCTTATTTCAAAGGCATTCAATGACAAATGGCTGTTCAGGGACATCTCTCTCGGCATCTCGCAAGGGGAGAAGTTTGCCATGGTGGGCAATAATGGGGTGGGTAAGTCGACTCTGCTAAAAATATTTACCGGCGAACTCAATTCCGATACGGGCAAGGTCGTGGTCCGGGATGGGATACGCCTCGGGTACCTTACGCAGCAACCCAAGGTCGATGACCGGCTTTTGGTAAAAGATATTTTGTTTGACGAATCCAACAAGGTCGCAGCGGCTGTAAAAGAATACGAAGACTGCCTTCATCATCCGGAGGTGCCTGCCGGACGGATGCAGACAGCCCTGGAGAAAATGGAGGAATTCAATGCGTGGGATTACGATGCAAAAGTGCATGAAGTGACAAGTAAACTCGATGTGCCGGATCTCGACAAAAAATTCGGTGAACTTTCGGGTGGCCAAAAGAAACGGATTTTCCTGGCACAACTCCTGCTGGCGAGCCCGGACCTTATCATCATGGATGAACCAACTAACCACCTGGATTTAACAGCGATCGAATGGCTGGAGGAATACTTATCCGGATCGAACATTACGCTGATCATGGTGACGCACGACCGGTATTTCCTCGACAATGTTGCCACGGAGATCATTGAGCTTGATCGTGGAAAACTTTTCAGATACAAAGGCAACTATGCTTATTTCCTGGAGAAAAAGTCGGACCGGGAGGAAATGTTGAAAACCGAAGTAACGAAGGCAAGAAATCTTTTAAAGAAAGAGCTGGATTGGATGCGACGTCAGCCGAGAGCGCGAGGTACTAAGGCGAAGTACCGGATTGAAGCGTTTTATGAATTGAAGGAGGTTGCCTCGCAAGAGTTGCGCCGCGACCGGCTTGAACTGGACATCAGGGAATCACGACAAGGTGGGAAAATCCTGGAGGTGGAACATATTTCAAAAAAATATGGCAACCAGGTAGTGATTGACAACTTTTCCGTTGTGTTTAAAAAATTTGACCGCATCGGTGTTGTGGGCAAAAATGGCGTAGGCAAGTCAACGTTCCTTGATATAATTACTCAAAAATTAATACCCGATAAAGGAATTGTGATGCCGGGTTTGACAACCAGGTTTGGGTACTTTACCCAGGATACGATGACGCTCAATCCTGCTAACAGAATCATTGAAGAAGTGAAGGAGATCGCTGAATTCATTACGCTCTCCGATGGGAGCCAGGTATCGGCATCTAAATTCCTGGACAATTTTCTCTTTCCTCCGGAAAAACAATATACGTTTATCGAGAAGCTCAGCGGTGGGGAAAAGAAGCGGTTACAGTTGCTCAAGTTGCTGGTGACAAGCCCCAATTTTTTGGTGCTCGATGAACCCACCAATGATTTTGATATTGATACGTTGAATGTGCTGGAGGACTTCCTGGAGAAATTCACGGGGTGCCTGGTGCTGGTTTCGCACGATCGTTATTTCATGGACCACCTCGTTGACCAGCTTTTCATATTTGAGGGTGAAGGAAAAATCAGGATGTTCAACGGCAACTACACCGATTATCGAGACTCCATCAGCGGTTTGGCTCCGCTGGAGGATGACAATGAAGAAGAAGTTGGAGGACCAAAAACGGATACAGTCACCGTACCTAAAAAGAAAATATCTATAAAAGAAAAGAAGGAATACGAGCAGTTGGAGAGGGAAATTCAACAGCTGGAGCTGGATAAACGAAGTTTGACCGAAAAACTTAATGGCGGGCAGGGTGGACATACCCAACTTTTGGATTGGTCACAGCAGATCAAAAATATTTCCGATCAGATCGAGAAGAAAACAGCCCGGTGGCTGGAGTTGTCGGAAGTTATTTAATATTGCCATCCCTTCTAACATATTACAATAAATCAATAGCTGCTTCGTCTCCTCAGTTATATTCCGTGGAATGAGAATCATAAAAGCTATCATCAACTGATTTAAAATCATCGCGGACGGAGCCGTCCATTATTTGGTTTGGACATTCGTCATATTTAATAACAGTTAATGGCAAAAACATTTTAGTGGACCCGGTGTTCAGTGCGCGCGCCTCTCCCGTGCAATACATGGGAAGCAAAAACTATAAAATTCAAACGCCTTTTTCTGCCGACGATTTCCGGCCATCGATATTGTAATCATTTCTCATGATCACTATGAGCCTATAAAGCGGGCTGTTAAATCTTCAGAATTACTGAATGTAAAAATTACGACGCCCCTCATTGGTGAGCGGCTGCGGCTTGATAGTGTTTCACCGGGCAGTTATTGGTGGCAATAAAATAGCAAAGGGCCACTCCATGAGAGCAGCCTTTTATTTCTACAATTTTTCTTGCGTGGGAAATTATTTTTGTCCGACCGGGGTCGTGCGATCCAATCCTTTGGAACTTTCTAATTTTCCTTCAGCGGTATACCGCGCTTCGCCTTTGTGTTTCCCGTAGCCTTTAAAAATATAGGCAATAGGCCTGAACACTTCTTTTTCCGTAAGCCGGCCTTGAATCCCCTCACTGTATTTTGTATAGACTACCCGCCAAACGCCATCAGTCTCTGCCAATGGGCTTACGAAATCAGCGTCGAATGATTTTAAGATAGCAGCTGGTACTTCTTCCTGGCTAATTTTTTTTGTCTCCTCAATCGGAGCCTGGGCAAATGCACTGATCGATGCAATCAACATGGCAAAAACGAAAATCACTCTTTTCATAATGTTTTATTTTAAATGAATTACAAATTTTACAATTAAAGCCTATGCATGAACGATTTTATCCGTACACAGATCACTAATTAGACTACCCAATCGCTGCACAAAACATATGCCATGAGAGGGAAGTTTTTCGTTAATTGCATAACTTGAAAATAATAATTTTAAATGGACGTGTTAACTTATCCGAAGGTCGGGTTGTTCCAGGTAATTTGATGATTTTAATCATGCTTATGATCAACGAACGGTTACAATGAAGGCAGCTTCTCTTGCTGAGATTAAAAAGGAGCTCGTTAGGCTGGAATCCCATGCCTTACTTGAATTTTGCATGCGACTGGGCAAGTACAAGAAGGAAAACAAGGAATTGCTTACCTACCTTTTGTTTGAGGCCGATGACGAGGCTGCTTATGTGGAAAATGTGAAAAGTGAAATCGATGATCAATTCGGTACCCTCCCTACCGGCAATCTTTACTATGTAAAAAAAAGCCTTCGCAAAATCCTGCGGATGACAAACAAGCAAATCCGGTACTCCGGCGCAAAGCAATCTGAACTTGAATTGCGCATACATTTCTGTACCATGCTCAAAAAGTCAGGAATTCGGTTGGACAGAAGCCCTGTCCTCTTAAATTTGTACCAGCAGCAGCTAAAAAAGATCAATTTAGCGCTTGCCAAACTTCCCGAGGATTTGCAGTTCGACTTTCAACGGGCGGTAGAAAATCTGTCATAAGACCATGGAACATCAACCCAACAACCCTTTGCACGGCAAAACACTCGAAACTGTACTTACCCACCTCGTTGACCGCTATGGCTGGGAGGAATTGGGAAACCGAATCAACATCGATTGCTTCATCCACGATCCAAGTATCAAATCTAGCCTGGTCTTTCTGCGCAAAACTTCCTGGGCGCGCAAAAAGGTGGAGGATCTATACCTGGAATCCATCAGTTGATTGCACACATTCATAAGTCCGGCACCTATTTCATCAACCAATAAAATGAGAGCTCATCGTTTAATTCCGATCTTGTCTTTTCAGATGGTATTTTACGCAACTTTTCGCAATAAGATTTGGGGGATTCTACTAGTTCTTCTCGTGACCCCATTTCTGCTTTCCGCTCAAGAACAGTGGAGAGACCTTTTCAATGGCAAAGACCTTCGGGGATGGAAACCTCTGAATGGCAACGCCAAATTCGAGGTAATGGGTAATGAAATCATAGGAACCTCTGTAGCAAATGAACCCAACGCATTCCTGGCAACGGAAGAGACCTTCGGAGATTTTATACTGGAATTGCAATTCAAAATTGATCCAGGCACCAATTCAGGTATTCAGTTTCGCAGCGAGAGCAAACCCGACTATCAAAATGGTCGCGTTCACGGCTATCAGTATGAGTTGGATCCCTCGCCCCGCGCCTGGACGGGAGGTATATACGATGAGGCAGGTAGGGATTGGCTTTATCCATTAGAATACAACGTTGAAGCCAAGGGAGACTTCCGGCAGGGAGACTGGAATGTTGCTCGAATAGAATGTATCGGCACCACCCTTCGCACCTTTATCAATGGATTTGCCGCAGCACACGTGGTGGATAACCTGACCCTGAAAGGTTTCATTGCCCTGCAAGTGCATGCGATAGAAAAGCCTTCCGCTTCAGGTAAGCAGGTGCATTGGCGCAACATACGCATCCAAACTCAGAACTTGGTACCCACTCCGTATGACAAAATCTTTGTGGTCAACCTGGTCCCTAATACACTTTCCGAACAGGAGAAGATGAATGGCGTTACACTGTTGTGGGATGGCACGACAACAAATGGTTGGAGGGGAGCTTATAAAGAGAAGTTCCCTGAAAGAGGATGGGAGATAAAAGACGGCGAGTTACGCGTCATAAAATCAACCGGAGGAGAATCTGTTAACGGAGGTGATATTGTTACGATCAAGGAGTACAGCGCTTTTGATTTGCAATTTGAATTTAAACTGACCGAAGGTGCAAATAGTGGCGTTAAATATTTTGTGACCGAGAAGGAGGAGAATAAAGGCTCTGCCATCGGATTGGAATATCAACTGCTGGACGATGATAAACATCCCGATGCGAAAGAAGGCGTGGTAGGTAACCGGACGCTTGCATCGTTGTATGATCTCATACCGTCGTTAAAAGTCGCACGCGGAATTCACAAAATTGGTGAATGGAATTCCGGTAGTATCGTCGTGTATCCCGACAACCGCGTGGAGCACTGGCTTAACGGATATAAAGTGGTGGAGTATCAACGGAGCAGTCTTATTTATGACGCCCTTGTTGCCAGGAGTAAATACACTCAATGGAAAGATTTTGGAAAAGCTGAAAAGGGTCATATTCTTTTACAAGATCATGGAAATCAGGTTTCTTTTAGAAGTCTTAAAATACAAGAGTTTAAATAGTATTTAAATCCCTCTCCCGAAGGTCTCCCTTCTCCGCCGGAGAAGGGCCTGGGATGAGGCCCAACCCTCAAATCATATGAAAAGAAGAAAATTTATCAAGCAGTCAGCCCTGGCAACTACTGGAATCTATCTTGGGGCTATGGGTTTTAATGCCAGGAGTTACGGCAACATCATCGGTGCCAACGATCGGGTGCGTGTTGGAGTTGTGGGCTTTTCCGATCGTTTTAAAAGCTCGCTCGTACCGGCTTTCCTGAATCACTACAAAGAATTGAATTTTGATATGGTGGCGGTCTCGGATATCTGGAAGATCAAACGGGAAGCGGGGCAAGCTCTCTTGAAGGAAAGACTTGGTCATGATATCAAGGCGTGCCGCAATAATGATGAACTGTATGGAACGAAAGATATTGATGCTGTCATTATCAGTACAGCAGATTTTCAACATGCGCTGCACGCGATTGAAGCGGTGAATGCAGGGTGCGATGCGTATGTTGAAAAGCCGTTTGCCGAAACGATGGATGATAACAGGGCCGCACTGAAAGCAATCAAAGATTCAAAAAAAGTCATCCAGATCGGATCTCAGCGAAGAAGTGGAGCGAACTATCATGCTGCTGCCAATTTTATTAAAAGCGGAAAGTTTGGGCCCATCACGATGGTAGAATTGCTGTGGAACCTTAACCAACCAGGTCGCTGGCGGAGACCAAAACTGGTAGCCATGATGAAGGAAGAAGATACTGACTGGAAACGTTTTTTGATGAATCGACCTGCCGATGCGTTCAGCGCGCGCAAGCACCTGGAGTTTCGATTGTTCTGGCCGTATTCGTCTGGCATGCCTGGTCAATGGATGAGTCATCAGATTGATACGGTACACTGGTTTTCGGGATTGAATCATCCGCGCTCGGTTGTTGCCAACGGTGGCGTGTACGTTTGGAAAGACGGCCGTGAGAACTGGGACACTATGACAGCCGCATTTGAATATGGGCCGCTGGATGATCCTTCCTCTGGTTTTCAGGTTATCTTTTGCTCACGCATGCATAATGGTGAAGAAAATCCCAAAGAAGCATACTATTCAAACGGGGGTGAACTTAATCTATTGACCAATAAAGTTTCTTCTGCGGGAGGTCTGACGGAAAACTTTGCAAAAGATATGAACATGAAAGCGAATTTGCTTCCGGAAGTTGATCTCAATGTGCGCGACGAAAAAGTTGTTTCTGCAGCGAATACAGGAGGTGATGTTCTTACTACAAGTCACATGCGCAACTGGATGGACTGCGTGCGAAACCGCAAGGAAACCAACGCGCCAGTAGAAGCTGGTTATGCTCATGCCATTGCCTGTATTATGGCCAACGCGGCCGTTCACACCGGTGTGAAAGTTACATTTGACGAGAAGAACCAGGAAGTAATGGCAGCCGGAAAAATATTTAAGTATTGAATGAAAAAAAACGTATTGCTGATTTTAGTTTGTTGCAACATAATGACGATCGGTACCGGTTATGCACAGACTGGCTTTGCATTTCGAGATAACAGGAAAAACAAAAAAGTAGAGGTCCTTTATAATGATAAGTTGATCACAGCTTACTGCTACTTTGATTCCACAGAAAAGCCAGTACTATTTCCCATTACGACACTATCGGGTGTAACAATTACGCGCGGTTATCCAATCGTGCCCCGCGCAGGTGAGCGGACAGACCACCCGCATCAGGTTGGATTGTGGTTAAACTACGAAAGTGTCAATGGCTTGGACTTTTGGAATAACAGTTTCGCTATTCCGCCAGATAAAAAACCCTTGTATGGCTCCATCAAACACCAAAATATTGTATCCTCCGTCGCGGAAAATGATAAAGCTGTATTGAAGGCCCATGTTCATTGGGTCGATAACAAGGGCCGTCTTCTATTGGAAGAGATCACAGAATTTGTTTTCAGGACGACCGACGGTGATCTGATCATTGATCGGACGAGCATATTAAAAGCGATGCTTCCGTCGGTGACATTCAAAGATGTAAAGGATGGACTTCTGGGACTGCGTGTGGCACGCGAGCTGGAGATGCCATCGAAGCAGGAGGATACCTTTGTCGATGCGAATGGAATAGCGACCACGGTAGCGGCGATGAACAACAAAGGCGTGACGGGCATGTATGTCAATCGCGAAGGCATTAAGGGTGATGATACCTGGGGAAAGCGCTCACAGTGGACTTGCTTGAACGGTTTGAAAGATGGCCAACATATTTCAATTGCAATTATCGACCATCCGAAAAATCCCGGCGCGCCCACGTTTTGGCATGCCCGTGGGTATGGGCTTTTTGCTGCCAATCCCTTAGGTAAAAAAATCTTTACGGATGGTAAGGAAGAGCTAAATTATCGGATGATAAAAGATCAATCGATCACCTTCCGGTACCGTGTCGTGATTCATGCCGGATCTGCATACCTTTTATCTGCTGATATTGATGCGTCTATGAATGAGTTCATACAAATGAAATGATCTTTTGATTTGCAGGGGTTGCGCGCGATCATAACTATTTTTTTTCGAATTTGCCAAGGCTGAGCTGTAAATCATTATTTTGGCAACAGTTTTCTAAAGAATTACACGTTATACATGAGATTTTTACTGGTTGTCCTTCCATTTCTGTTAATGACAGGTCAGAAATCGTTGGCACAGGATATTCCAACCACAGAATTGGTCAAGAAGAATAAAGGCACCATTTATCTTAACTGGGGCTACAATCGTGATTGGTATTCGGCCAGTACCATTCATTTTGTCAATACAAAGACCGACAATTATGATTTCGTCCTTGTTAATGCCAAAGCCCATGACAAGCCGGACATGGAGCGATATTGGCAGCTCGACCGGCTGACGATCCCTCAATATGATCTCAACATTGGCTATCTCTTCAATAATAAGCATGATCTGGGTATTGAGCTGAGCTGGAACCATCTTAAATATGTTGTCACCGATAATCAGGTTATGCATGTGACCGGCAATATTCGTGGTCAATACATTGACAAAGACACCTTGGTCACACCTGATTTTGTGCATCTCCAACACACCAATGGTAATAATTATCTGATGGTGAATCTCGTGAAACGTCAAAAAATCCTGAATGGAAAATTTTTTCAGCTCAGTGGTATTGGTAAGCTTGGAGCAGGCCCCCTAATGTCGTACACGATATCGACCATCCTCGGTAGCCATGACAGCGGCCACTTTTACTATCATGGGTGGGTCACCGGGGCAAGTGCTGGACTGCGACTGAATATTTACAAATACTTTTTTATACAAGCTGATCTGCAGGGAGCATACGCCAATTATACTAATACGGAAATGGGAGCCGACCATCAGGGACGGTCTACCCAGCATTTTTATTCTCTTCAATATATGTGGTCGGGTGGACTTAGCTTTCCATTAGACCATTAGTCTCCATTTTCTTTCCAGCACAATGGAATGTGGAATGAAACGATCTGAGTCGGTAGGGCGAATGTGAAATATTTTCCCCATCTCCGTTTTCGTCCCGTAATCAGGGCTGCACAAGGGGCACTCGCGGTGGCATAAAAATTGTGTTTTTATGGTTGCATTTAAAATAAAACCAATCATTATGGAAACCACAAAAAAGGATAACTTCACGGCAACGCTGGAACAAGAAAACTTGACAGGCGAGAATCATACCGGAAAACACCCCAACACACCCGTAAAGTATCTGACAGCTTCAACGATTATCGGCGATAAAGTTTATAACAACCTGAACGAAAAATTAGGCGATGTAAAGGATATCATGTTGAATCTTGAAGACGGCAAAATTGAGTACGTGGTAATTGAGTTTGGAGGATTCCTGGGTATGGGTGAAAAGTACTTTGCGGTGCCGTTTAAAGCATTGTCGTTGGATTCAGGTCGTCATGCTTTTGTACTCGGTCAGAAGCGCGAAGTGCTCGAAAATGCACCCGGCTTTGATAAGGATCATTGGCCCGAAACGAATGCGCATGCTATGCAGACTACTCAACGGTATTGGGGAAGCTTTATGGGTCCCAACACGGGCGGACTTTATTAAACAATTTAAAGCAAGCGGGCTAATCCATCCCTAGGAGGGGGTGGGATAGTCCGTTTTGTATTGAAGAGTAAAAAGACTAATTAGTCCTACTTTGTCAAGTTAGGCAATCTATTGAATAGCATAAGATTGCAGCCCGAAGAGCGAATCAGAAGTATGGTCACGAAGAACACAACGAACCACTACGAAATCGAGGTTCAACGGATCATTGGCTCTGTTTCGTTGTGTCATCTTCGTGCTCGTTGTGACCCCAAAAAACTAAATATGACAAAGTAGGATTAGACCCAAATAAAGGAGGGTTGTGGCGATTACCCATGAAATGAAAATCGGATAAAATATAAAAAGTTAAATGAACAAGTTGATAAAGTATGCAATCCTGCTGCTTTTCGTAATGGCCTCTGGATGTCGCAAGGACTCGGTCACGAATAATTCAAGTTCAACCAGTGTTATTCCCAATGACTTTCTGTCCAACTCAAATTACGATAAACCGGTTGTAGAGATTCAATACTTAAATGGATTCGCGCCGACCGCTGTGGCAATGAACAACCTGAGCACATTCCTTCAACTTCGATTAGGCAAAACGGCAGGAATTACAATTGTCCAAAAGACGATATCTTCGCCCGGAAAATCGACGTATACTTTGGCGGAAATACAAGGGATAGAAAATGTCAACAGAACACAAAAAACAAGTGGTAAGACACTCACTGCTTATTTCTTATTTGCAGATGGTGATTATTCGGCAAACAGCGGAAGTTCAAAAGTACTGGGCGTTGCTTATGGAATTTCATCAATGGTTATTTTTAAAAAGACGGTCCGCGATTTTGCGGGCGGCGTCACTCAACCGCCACTCACTACCCTGGAGTCAACTGTGATTCATCATGAATTCGGCCATATCCTGGGATTGGTTGATAATGGCACCCCGTTGCAAGCGGCCCATCTGGATACTTCGCATGGCAAGCATTGCGATGATCAGAATTGCCTGGTGTATTATGCTGCCGAAACCAGCGACATCGTTGCGAACCTTGTGGGGGCAACATACCTGCTTTAAACTCGAAATGTCTCAATGATTTGAAGGGCAACGGTGGAAAGTAATTGCTCGAATTTTTTGATGTCTCTTATTTTCCTAATTTGGGACTAATAGCACGGGCTGCAATCAGTTTTCGCTTCACTTTCTTATAACAACTCTTCATGAAACATCTTCCAATTATTGTACTCTTCCTCCTTTCGCTTGCCGTCTCAAAGGAACTATACGCCCAAAAGTCAAAGCAAGAGATATACGAGATCAGGATTTACAAGCTCAAAGACAAGACACAGGAAGATCGAGTGGATGCGTTTTTGAAGAACACCTTGTTGCCTTCATGCCATGCGTCGGGCACGAAGAACATTGGCGTTTTCAAACCACTGGAAAGCGACAGCACTTCCGGCAAACGCATTTTTGTCCTGATTCCCCATAGCTCGATGGAGGATTTCTTAAAAGTCAATAAGTTGATCTCCGCTGATGGAAAAAATGGGAATGAAGAATACATTGACGCTCCCTACACCAATCCGCCGTATGACCGTATTGAATCAATTTTATTGCGCGCCTTCCCCGGAATGGCCCAACTGGAAGCTCCACTATTTGCGAATGCCAGGACGGAACGGATCTATGAACTGCGCAGTTATGAAAGTGCGACCGAAAAGATATACAGAAACAAAGTTCAAATGTTTAACCAGGGTGACGAGATAGGTCTATTCAAGCGCCTGGGATTTCATGCGGTTTTTTACGCCGATGTGATTGTAGGAACCCGCATGCCGAACCTAATGTACATGACAACCTTTGCTGATCGCGCCTCGCATGATGAACATTGGAAAACCTTTACCGAGGATCCTCAATGGAAGAAACTTTCGGGAATGCCAGAATATCAGCACAATGTCTCCAAGATTAATATTTTTCTTTTGCGCCCGACTGAATATTCTGATTATTAACAATCGCTGAAGTGGAGGTAAACAAATTATTGCATCACGATTGTGATCATTACCTTTATTTTCATTTATCATAGTATAAGGTTACTGTTATTTCGCTTATCTCACCGGGTGAGCATAAGGCAATTCAAATCCTAATCTTTATGAAGCAAATTTTGATCGTGCAATGTTTTGTCGGTTTTTGTTTGATGCCCGCCCCCAACGTTCAGGCACAGAAAACCCTGACAAAAGATGATTATAAACGTGCGGTTGGATTCTTATGGCAAAATGTAAATAACAAAAAGGCATTCAACGTGTCGGTAAGACCAAATTGGTTTTCAGACAGCACAGGGTTTTGGTATCTGAACCAGACGAAAGAAGCAAAAATGTTTATGAAAGTTTCGTTTTCTAAATTAAAGAGTGAAGTGCTGTTTGATCACCCGCGATTGGCGGCCGCCCTGACAGATTTCCTGAATGAAGAAATAAAGGCAGATAATCTTCCATTCAATTCAGTTGAAACAGCAGGTAAAGACCATTTGAAATTTAAGATAAAAGAGAAAGGCTATGACCTGGATTTAAAAACCTATCAACTTACGCGGAAGAAGGAAGATGAAATGACGATGAACCTGGACGAATCCAAGTCACCCGATGGTAAATGGATTGTCTATGCAGAGTACTATAACCTCTTTCTTAAGTCTGTGGAGTCCGGTGAGGTTCGTCCGCTCAGCACAGGAGGAAAAAAGAATTTTGAATATGGGAGTTATTATGGTTGGAGCGATATCATGGAAGGCGAGAGTGGGGAACGTCCCAGGCATTTTCAGGTAAATTGGTCGCCTGACTCAAAGTGGCTGCAAACGTTTATCTGCGATCTGCGCTATCCTCAAAAGATGTACCTCCTTGACTGGAGTGTGGACACCTTGTATCGTGCCAGGCTGCTGTCCTACTATCGCGGCTCCCCGGGCGACACGACAATGGTCTATATGATTCCTGTTGTATATGATGTGGAGCATGGACGCGAGATCAATACCCATTTGCCCCGTACCACACACACCAACCCGGTTTCATTTATCTGGTCGAAAAACTCCGGAGAATTATTTGCTGAGTATTTTGAAAGAGGATATCAAAACTATCATGTCGTAAAGATTGATCTAAAAACAGAAAAGCGCGAACCTTTGCTTCATGAAAAAAGTCGCACCAATATCGATAATTTTGATTGCTGGCCGGTGGAAGCAAAAGGTAAATTACTGTACACTTCAGAGAAAAGTGGATGGAGACAATTGTATACACTCGATATGAAAGATCATACCGTGACATCCATTGCGCCTGGAGAGTATTATGTCGATGATGTACGGAGTCTTGATAAAAAAGCCGGCGTTGTCTATTTTTCCGCCTCGGGCAGGGAGGCTGGAAGGAATCCTTATTATCAACATCTATACCGCGCTTCGCTGGATAAAAAAGATGTGTCGTTGCTGACTCCTGAAAACGCACATCACGAAGTAGAATTCTCCCCTGACGGTCAGTATTTTTTTGATAACCTGTCGACCGCACAGCTACCAACGCAGTCTGTGTTGAGGGATGCAAAGACCGGCAAAATTGTTCTCGAAGTATCCCGTGCGAACGTACGGGATTTAACTGCTTTAAAGTGGAGCCCGCCGGAAACATTTATTGCGAAGGCAAGGGATGGCAAAACCGAAATCTATGGAGCCATGTGGAAGCCAACGAATTTCGATGCATCAAAAAAATATCCAGTCATCGATCAAAGCTACACGGGCCCCCATACGCAGATGTTTCCGAGAAATTTCCAGCGGGTCTTATCTGTTAACAATCAGCCGCTGGCGGAACTTGGGTTTATTGTGATAACTGTCGATGGGATGGGCACTGCGGGCAGATCCAAGGCTTTTCATGATGCTTCATACAAAAAGATGGGATTAAACCTGACTGATCATGTCCTGGCGATAAAACAGTTGGGAGAACGATTCCCATGGATCGATACCGACCGCGTTGGAATATTTGGTCATTCCGCCGGTGGGTATGATGCAGGCCATGCTGTGCTGCAGTTTCCGGATTTCTACAAAGTTGCTGTTGCCAGTTCGGGCGACCATGACCATCGCATGGAAAAAGACTGGTGGCCGGAAATGTACATGGGATGGCCTGTTGATTCCGCTTACCACAATCAGTCAAACATAACGATGGCGGGAAATCTCAAGGGCAAACTTTTGCTGGTGCATGGAGCACTCGATGAAAATGTGAATCCTTCGGCTACGTTTAAACTTGCTGAAGCACTGGTAAAAGCTGATAAGGAATTTGATATGCTCATACTACCCAGTCAGCATCATGGCTATGTGGGAAAATACGGTGAATACTTTACTAAAAAACGTTGGAATTATTTTGTTGAGCACCTGTTGGGAGCTAAACCGATTTGGGATTTTAATTTTGATTAACCGACTATTTTGATTTACCCAAGAAATCGTTTTGAATAATTGGTGTAAATTTCTTTTTTAAAAATATTAGTTCTATGACCACTATGAACCGCACTAATATTTGATTCCAACTGACAGTTTTGTCAGTTCTTAATGTTCCTGGCAAACCATTCAGCCTGCGAGTGGGCTTTGATCTCAGATACTAAATTCTTGTTTACTTTCTCCAACGCCCGCTGGATGGCTTTGCTAATCATGGGATGTTCAAGACTCTCATTGTCTTTCATCCCGGTACTTTCCAGCAGGGAAAGGAGATTTCCACCTCCAATTGTATTGCGTGATGAAATAATTAACAACCCTGGATAGTAACCCCCAGGGTTGCCAGCTAATTTGACGCGATATTCTGTTTAGATTTTACAATTGCACCTCAATATCCACGGTAGACTCCAGAGACTTGTTATTACTCTTGTCGAATATTCGTACAATCCACGTATATGTTTGCCCTGCGAGAATAGGCTTTCCGATGGTGAGATCTGCTTTGATCACTTTAGCATCCGTTGCGCTAACCGGGCCATAATCCTTAAAGATGTCTGCATACTCCATTACATTCTCACCTGCTTTATTTCGTACAATAACGGAAGCGCCGACCATGGCCGTACTGTCATCTTGCGGCTGGTAGCCTTCCATACCAGAGAAGACAAAGTCGAGTTCCTGGCCTTCCTTTACTTTGTTTGTTAAGAGTGGACCGTTTGACAAAATATAGATGCGGGGGCAGGAAAGTCCATTCATCGTTGTCTTAATGCCGATCATATCTTTTGGAGCGACAATTTTAATAGGAATGTCAGCCATCATTTCCGCTTTTCCATTTTTATCCCAAACGCGCACGTGCCAGTCATATTCTGATCCTTCCTTCATTGCATCACCAAGGGTGAGTATAAGTTCCAACTCTTTTGCAATGGTGGCAGGATCGATGCCATCGACGTATTCTTCAAACAGATCCTTGATGTTCAGCACTTCGTTTTTTTCTTTATCAGAAACCGTCATAGATGCACCCGGGAAGACTTTACCATCTTTCACAATGAAGCCAGTCACGCCCTCCAGTATATAATAGAGTTTCGTTTCTGAGGTAAATTCCTTTGTTGAAACTTTTCCATTACCCAGCGAAAGGTAATGAGCAGCGGTTTCAAATCCATTGGTGACCAGCTTAATGCCGGAATCACCGGTATCTTTGGATGTTTGGCAGCCAATAAAAACAGCAGCCAAAAAGTACGCAATCACTATTCGTCTCATAGGGTAAGGTTTAGGTTAGTTAGGTTAGGGAATCAAGATAAGGTGATTTCGAATGGAGAGTACAACATCATTCAAAAATTTCGATATAAACTTGACCTATTCGTTCTTAAATTATCCCCTTCGCGCAATGGGAGCGG
>JANXYC010000208.1 GCA_025350305.1 Cyclobacteriaceae bacterium
CAATTCTATGGCCAGCTCACAGACCATGTCTCGTTTTATTTTCAGTTTGGCCAAAACAACTTTAATTTTCTTACACAAAATGCCGGCAATCGAAAACTGGAAGCATTTTTTCATGATGCTTTGGCGGAATACAAAATCTCAAAAGCCAATAATCACCTTGTGCTGGGAGGGGGCCTTACCATCGCCAATGGACTTTCGCGCTTCAGTCAACCAAGTATAAGCACGATTATGAGCATGGATGTGCCCGTCTTTGCTCAGGCAACCGTTGATCAGACCGACGAGTTCTCAAGAAAGCTGAGCGTGTATGCGAGGGGTCAGCTTGGTAAATTCGACTACCGTCTTGTGATGAGCGATCCGTTTCCAATTACTACCAACGGACAAGCGCTGCCTCCCATTTCGTCCAACGCTACCTTTGCTCAAATCGGCCACCACAAACAATACCAGGGATTTTTCATGTGGAATTTCTTTGACAAAGAATCCCATGTTACACCTTACATGACTGGCACATATCTTGGAAAGAAGCGAGTATTCAATATTGAGGGAGGATTTATTACTCAAAAGAATGCCTTGTGGACCGGTGATGCAACCACCACTAATTTTCATGATATGAACTTGTTCTCCATTGCACTGTTTTACGATACCCCTTTAAATAAAGAAAAGGGAACAGCGGTAAATGCCTACCTGGGTTATTTTGATACAAACTACGGGCCTGGCTACCTGCGTTACAATAATGCCATGAATCCTGCTACAGCTATTACCGGCTCTTATCTTGCCGGCACGCAAGGGAATGCATTCCCGATGTTTGGTACCGGTCAACAGATCTACGCTCAGGTTGGTTATCTGTTGAAAAAGGATTTGCTCGGAGAAGGACATGGGACCCTCATGCCATACGCGACGCTGCAAAGCGCCAAGTTTGATCGGCTTGATAAGCAAATGAACGTCTACGATGTAGGCGTAAACTGGTTGATAAAAGGCCACAATAGCAAAATCACATTGGACTACCAGAGCAGGCCTGTATATGAATTACAAGGGACGGACTTAATCCGTTCTGACCGAAAAGGGCAAGTCGTCCTTCAGTACCAGATATTTTTCTAGCGAATCCCGTTCAAGAAATACGAAAGCTGTATAACCTTTCCGGTTAACGACTCACTTTTTGTATTGATAAATAGGGTCAAGCCTCGGCGTACGCGCATCCATTTTTATGATGTCATGTAAAATGCCATCCGTTAAGCGATATATCCATCCGTGCAGGATGGGGCGGTTTTCGGACTGCCAGGCACGCTGAATGATGGATGTCTTGGCCAGGTTGATGATTTGCTCTTCAACGCTTAACTCTGCTAAGCGATCTGCACGGCGATCATTATCTTCAACCAATTCCAACTCCGCCTGGTGAAGTCGGTAGGTGTCTTTGATATTTCTTAACCATTTGTTGATTAAACCAAGGTCAACATTGGTCATGGCTGCTTTAATACCTCCACAGCCATAGTGCCCGCAGACGATAACATGCTGTACTCGTAATACTTCAACTGCATATTGCAGCACACTCAACATATTCAGGTCTGTATTAACGACGAGGTTCGCAATGTTGCGATGAACAAAAATTTCACCCGGTGCGGTATTTGTGATCTCGTTAGCGGGCACTCTGCTATCCGAACAACCGATCCACAAAAATTCAGGCGTCTGAAGCTTCGACAGCCGAGAGAAATATTCGGGGTCGCGGTCTATTTGTTCGGCGGCCCATGCCTTATTTTCAAGCAGAAGTTTTTCGTATGGTTTCATTTTTTTATGCTTTTAAGAGTTCCATTGTGTTGCGGCCTTCCATCCTCATTTTTGAAAAAGGAGTTGGAAGCGTCATTTGTTTTCTTGATCTCCACGAAAATATTTTTAGTAAACGCACTCTTACGGTAATCCTCAATGGTCTCAACAATGTCAGCATCCAGAAAAGTACTTTTCGACCCGTCGATCATGAGTGTCGAATGGTTCGGTACTTTTTCAAGGGCTTTGCGCAAGGTCGATTTATGAACAAAAGAGACATCCTTGGTGAACTTCAATAAATACTGATCTTGATTGTTCACCAAAATAATCGCTGAGCGGAAGTTTGTTTTCAATACAAAAAAAACCGATACCAAAATGCCGGCAAAAATGCCCATCAATAAGTCCGTAAAGAGAATACCACCGATGGTGACGATGAAGGGGAGAAATTGATCTTTTCCCTTTCCAAACATTTGCCGGTACAAGCCCGGAGTAGTGAGTTTGTATCCAACCATTATCAAAATCCCCGCCAGGCATGCAAATGGAATTTTCTTTAAAACACCTGGTATTACCAGGACCACAAAAGCCAATAGGATACCGTGAAGGATGGCTGAAGTTTTGGTTCGTGCCCCCGCCTGTACATTGGCAGAGGTTCGAACGATCACGGCGGTGATGGGTAATCCACCGAGCAGTCCGGATACAACATTGGAAACACCTTGTACTTTTAGCTCATGATTCAAAGGAGTGATCCGTTTTAGAGGATCGATTTTATCGGCCGCTTCAAGACTTAACAAGGTTTCAATACTTGCAACAATGGCCAAGGTGACAGCGATGGTATAAATCCGGGGATCGGCGAACCCGGCAAAATCCGGGTAAGTCAACAAGCCTGTACTGTTAAAATCCGGAAGCGTTACCAGGTGACTTTCCTGAATTTCCAGTTCAGGGATAAAGTGATGGAAGAAATAGTTGAGTAGAATTCCCACCAGAACAACCACCAGCGGCGCCGGAAGATAATTAATGCCTTTTACCTTTTTATCGGCTAGTCGTGTCCAGACAAAAAGAATGACAAGTGAAATTGCGGAAACAACGATGGCCCCCGCACTCAGGTGTTGTATGGCATAGACGATTTCCGTGAACGTATTTTCGCCGTCAGGTTGAAAAAAATTCTCATCACCTTCAAAGTCGGCATCGTATCCAAATGCATGTGGTACTTGCTTCAGTATCAAGATCAGGCCGATGGCCGCCAGCATTCCTTTGATTACCGAAACCGGGAAAAAATGACCAAGGATACCCGCTTTCAGATACCCGAGTGCAACTTGAATCAGGCCCGCCATCACCACGCATGTGAGAAACAATGGAAAGGAACCCAACTCAATAATGGAGGCGAGTACAATGGTGGTAAGGCCTGCCGCAGGCCCACAAACGCTCACGGAAGACTTACTCAAAAAACCCGCTACCACGCCACCAACTACGCCGGCTACCAAACCTGAAAAAAGAGGCGCGCCGGATGCCAACGCAATGCCAAGACACAAGGGCAACGCTACCAAAAAGACTACGAGTGACGCTGGTATATCGTGCGCCAGATTATCGATTGGACGAAATGATATTTTCTCCTCCATAGTGGATTGAAATAAAATTTAATGAAAATAGAAAAGACTAGTAAAAAGGAAATAAGGAACTAGCCTTGGGGAGGAGGTACGATGATGAAATAAGGAGGCTCTTGCAAATCTGAATCAGACGAGGAAGTCAATCGAGTAGCTGGCTTGATTACGCAGGCAACCGAAACCGGTAAGACACAGAAAAAATCATCGTCATCCTCATACTCTTTCGATTCGTCTTCTTCCAGAGGCGCTTCCATCCAATCCGAAGAAAAGGAAAAGGCCGCAACTTGCCTATACTGCGATAAGATGGTCGTAACCTCACCAATGGTAAGCACAGTGATGACGTAGAATAATACCTTGTAGAATCGCATAGGAAATGCAAATATACATCGGAATTTTCTGATGTCAATTTAAAAACGTGAGTGGATTTTTTTTGGTTAGTCCATACTCCTGCCCCTTGCCATCTTACATTTTTCAGAAGGACATGATAGAGGATGGCTGGGTTTTTCCGCTACCTTTGGTATTAATGGACTTGATGAACTACACAGAAATATTTTCGGTCACGCTCATTCTGTTTTCAGTGATTGATATCCTGGGTGCCATACCTTCTATCATTCTCATCCGCCAACGCGAGGGTCGGATTCATGCCGAAGCTGCAACGATCATTTCGGCCGTGTTGATGGTCAGTTTTTTGTATCTGGGCCAATCGATTCTGAATCTCTTCGGATTGGACGTCGCCTCCTTTGCAGTGGCAGGTGCAATCATCATTTTTATTATTGCCATGGAAATGATTTTAGGAATCACGTTGATTAAAAGTGATCCGGATGCAAGAGGAACAGGCTCGATTGTGCCCCTGGCATTTCCAATCATCGCGGGGGCCGGTACCCTCAGTACAATTCTTTCGTTGAGGGCCGTCTATGAAGAAACAAATATTCTGATCGGTATTGTCTTCAATCTGATCGTAATCTATTTTGTGCTTCGTGTAAGTTCATGGCTTGAACTTAAAATCGGTAAATCCGGCTTTGCTGTGTTGCGCAGGGTTTTTGGCGTCATCCTGCTGGCCATCGCGGTTAAGATTGTAAAAAGTAATGTCTCTTTCGGATGATCCGTCTCTATACCGATGGTGCGGCGCAAGGCAATCCCGGGCCGGGAGGATACGGTGCTATACTGAAGTTTGGCGGTCATTCAAAAGAACTCAGCCAGGGCTATCGCCTCACGACCAACAATCGCATGGAGTTGTTGGCCGTAATTGCCGGACTTGAAGCCATAAAAAAATTAGGAATACCCGTTACCGTTTACTCCGATTCAAAATATGTGGTGGAGGCCGTGAAGCAGGGGTGGCTCTGGGGCTGGGAGAAAAAAGACTTTAAGAATAAAAAGAACCCCGATCTGTGGAAACGCTACATCCCCCTTCATAAAAAATACAAACCTGATTTTGTGTGGATAAAAGGACATGCAGGGCATGCTGAAAATGAACGATGTGATCAGTTAGCCGTGGCTGCCGCACAGGATTATGATTTGTTGGTGGATGAAGGGTATGAGAAGACCCGTGTGTGAGCGAGTTTTTTCCACCCCCTACACCCCTGCCGGCGGGGGACCAACGTGTTCCCATCCGAGGAGCCGTGCAATTATGAGCATGGTATCCCCATGGAGTACAAGCTTTCAAGGGAGTGTCCCCCTCCGAGG
>JANXYC010000278.1 GCA_025350305.1 Cyclobacteriaceae bacterium
TGAGGCCATAAAAGGCAAGGTTTTTAGAGATGCCCTAAATTCATTTGCGGTTGAGGTAGGGTTGAAAACGACTGCATCACCGTCCCTTATACATCTTCCCCGGCAACGAGATCACAAGATTTTTGAATTCCAAGGATAAAAGAAGCGAAGCAAGTAATCCTTGCCCCATTCCCGTTCTCACACTGAGCTCATCGATCATCACGGGAGTTTTTTTCTCCAACAACACGTTCAGCACGGCTTGCTCATCGGGCTCTAACGAAGATAAGTCAAGACGTAGTTGTGCCTCCGCTTTTTCACCACCCACATTCCAATTCATGATGTACTCCAGGTCCTTGACGGACATGAGTAAGTTTGCCTTATTGATCTTTATCAGTTTGTTGCAGCCCTCCGAGTAGGTATGCCCGATATTTCCCGGAACGGCAAACACATCCCTGTTGTAGCTGTTCGCAATTTCAGCGGTAATCAGTGCCCCGCCTTTTGCAGCTGCCTCCACCACGATCAGTGCATCGCACATGCCGGCGATGATCCGGTTGCGGGCGGGGAAATTATGAGCATCGGGCTGGGTACCAAAATGATTTTCCGTAAGAAGGCCACCATTGTTGATCATTTTTTTTGCCGTGTCTTTGTGGGCTGCCGGATAGATGATATCCATTCCGCTGCCGAGTACACCTACAGTGGGCAATCCATGTTTTATGGCTTGCTTGTGCGCATGTATATCAATGCCATACGCAAGACCACTTATGATTAACGGCTGATGGGGAACAAGGTCTTCCAGGAGTTTCTCCACCTGTTCTTTCCCATACGAGGTGGCCTGACGTGTGCCCACAATCGCCACGGTTTTTGATAGGTTCAGGTTTATGTTTCCTTTTACATACAACACCGACGGGGCATCATCTATAGTTTTTAACCGCACCGGGTAAGCTTTGTCGGTGAAGAAAAGGATATGGGTGTCTTCACGCTCTGCTTTTCTGAATTCTTTCTCAGCATCGTGCAACGTTTTCCCATGATGGATGGCGTTGGCAGTAATCGCTCCAATACCAGGAATTTTAAGAAGCCTGCCCCTGGACTGTTTGAAGACCGCTTCAGCCGAACCACAGTAACTCACCAATTGCTTAACTAAGAAGTCACCAACCCCCGGCACAAAATGCAGGGCCATGAAGGAAATGCGTTCCTGGTCCATTGTAAAATGAAGTAACGGGAATCTGAGCTGGCGCGCAATCAGGAAAACAATAGGATTTTAAGGAAACCGGGAATTATTGCATTTTATCCCGGACTTCCGTCAGAAATTTGCGGATTGTCTTCAGGGAATCGATCATTTCCATCTTGTCTTTGATGGCGATGGCATCCTGTTTCAGCATTTCTTTGGCGCCATTGAGTGTAAAGCCCTTTTCTTTTACAAGATGGTAGATCAAACGAATCTGATCGATATCTTCCTTGGTGAATTGCCGGTTGCCTTTGCGATTTTTCTTGGGCTGAAGAATGTCAAATTCAGTTTCCCAGAAGCGGATGAGTGAGGGGGCTACATTAAACTGTTCGGCTACTTCACCGATCGAGTAATATAACTTTTCAATTTCTTTTTCTCTGTAGGCCATGCGGTCAATTAGCCGGTAATAGTGCGATCACCTCGTGCAAAGTAGCAATTCTTTTAAACTCCATGCAATGAAGTGAAATTTATTTCATCTACAATATGTCAACATTACTTTGTGGATTTCCCAAACTTTCTTATTAGGATAGTTATGATCACTTTCTGAAAATCTTCACAAGTTGCCTTGCCTACACGCGATAGCCTCCAACTTTGCGGGTATTACAGTTTTGTCCCGATAGCCATAGGGATTAAATTCAGATTCAACCAAAAAATTCAAGAGCAATCGAAGTAACATAGCGTATGAACTGGGCCTTTCGTCCCGAACTTCTTTGATTTCCCTTCATTTCTGTCTGCCGAAGCTTAAATTTGCCCTTTGATTGATGATTCATGATGGATTCGGCAACGATACGACAGAAGTTCCTGGAATTTTTTGAAAGCAAAGGCCACCAGATTGTGTCTTCTGCTCCCCTGGTGCTTAAAAATGATCCGTCCCTGCTCTTCACCAATTCCGGTATGGTGCAGTTCAAAGATATTTTCCTGGGAAACAGTGCATCCAGGTACAAGCGTATCGTGGACACCCAAAAATGCCTCCGTGTCAGCGGCAAACATAATGATCTGGAAGATGTGGGATTGGATACCTATCACCATACCATGTTCGAGATGCTCGGCAACTGGTCGTTTGGGGATTACTTCAAGAAGGAAGCCATCGGTTGGGCTTGGGAATTATTGACCGAGGTTTATAAACTCCCGAAAGACCGGTTGTATGTGACGGTTTTTGGCGGTGATAGAAACGATAACCTTCCGGTAGACGCGGAGGCTGAGGAACTTTGGAAATTATATGTAAATGAAGACCGAATCCTTCATGGAAATAAGAAAGATAATTTTTGGGAGATGGGAGAGGCAGGGCCTTGTGGTCCCTGCTCAGAAATTCACATCGACCTCCGGCCTGAAGATGAGGTGAAGAAGAAACCGGGAAGAGAATTAGTCAATCACGACCATCCACAAGTAGTGGAAATCTGGAACCTTGTATTTATCCAATTCAACCGGCTGGCCTCAGGAGTGTTAGAGCCGCTACCCGACAAACATGTTGACACCGGCCTGGGCTTCGAGCGGCTGTGCATGGCCATCCAGGGAAAGACCTCCAATTACGACACCGATGTATTCCGTCCGTTGATGGATTTTATTGCGCTTCACGCGAATGTTAAATATGGCGTCGATAACAAAGCGGATATCGCCATACGGGTTATAGCGGATCACATCCGTGCTGTAGCATTTGTAATTGCTGATGGGCAACTTCCATCGAATACCGGTGCAGGGTATGTTATTCGAAGAATATTAAGAAGAGCTGTCAGATACGGATTTTCCTTCTTAAATTTTAAGGAGCCTTTCTTTTATAGGATGGTTCCTCTATTGGCCATTCAATTTAAAGACGTTTTTCCTGAACTTTATCAACAGATGGATTATGTGGCAAGAGTTATTCTAGAGGAAGAACAGGGATTCCTAAGAACATTGGGAAAAGGGTTTGAAATATTTCAAGAAAGAATTGAGTTGGAGAAAGTCTTAAGAACTACTGATCCAAATGCAATTGTTTCACTTACAGGCGGGAATATTTTTCACCTCTACGATAGTTTCGGATTTCCCAAAGACTTAAGTATTCTTATTGCTAAAGAGAAAGATCTTAAATTAAAAGAGGATTGGGAATCTGAGTTTGAATATTGGATGGCAAAGCAGAAATCCCAGTCCAAAGCAGCTTCTGTTAAAGAAACAGGCGACTGGATTTTAGTGGGTGAAGGCAGCAAATCCGAATTCATAGGCTACGACCATCTCGCATCCACTTCCAGAATTATAAAATACCGCAAAGTCAAACAGAAAAATAAAGAGCTTTTTCAATTGGTGTTAGACAAAACTCCCTTCTATGCCGAAAGTGGCGGCCAGGTAGGAGACACAGGTGTGATAGAATCAGCAAATGATAAAATCGCTGTTCTGGATACAAAAAAGGAAAATGATCTCATTATTCACCTTACGGAATACCTTCCTTCCAATCTGGATGGTGAGTTTTATGTTTCCGTAGACGAAAGTCAACGAAGACGTACCATGAACAACCACTCGGCTACGCACTTGCTTCATGCGGCGCTGCGCCAGGTCCTCGGTAAACATGTGGAGCAGAAAGGTTCGTTGGTGAATGAAAAAATACTTCGCTTTGATTTCTCCCATTTCACGGCCATGACCGATGCTGAGATTGCTAAAGTGGAGATCATCGTGAATGAGAAAATCCGCGAAAACATTCCTCTGAACGAGCAGCGCAATGTGCCCATTGAAAAGGCAAAAGCATTTGGGGCCATGGCGCTATTTGGCGAAAAGTACGGTGAGTTTGTGCGGGTGATCACCTTTGATCCTAAATTTTCAGTGGAACTCTGTGGAGGCACCCATATCAACGCCACCGGGAACATTGGCTTGTTTAAAATCATTTCGGAAAGTTCAGTGGCAGCCGGTGTGCGAAGAATTGAAGCCGTGACCGCTGAAGGTGCACAAGATTACGTCAACGAATCGTTGGCATTGCTTGGCGTGATGAAGTCTTTATTGAAGAACCCAAAAGACACTGCCGCCTCCTTGCAAAGCCTCATCGAAGAAAAGCATAGCCTGGAGAAGAAACTGGAACTCTTCCAACAAGAGCGGTCCAACCAAATCAAGGATGAACTGGCGCGCAAAGCAATTAAATCCAATGGACATACCCTGATTCTTGAAAAAGTATCCTTGCCGAATGTGGATGCACTGAAAAACATTGCCTACGGACTGCGCAACCAGTTTGAAGATCTTCTGATGGTTCTTGCAGCCGACATTGACAGCAAGCCACAGGTGGCAGTCATGATCGGAGCGAAGCTGGAAGCCACCAAAAAATTCCATGCCGGCAACATGGTGAAAGAGCTGGCAAAGGAAATCGACGGCGGCGGCGGCGGTCAACCATTTTTTGCAACAGCGGGAGGGAAGAACCTGAATGGTTTACAGGCCGTACTGGACAGAGCGAAGGAGCTGATTAAAAATTAAGTTAACACCAGGCGACAGACAGATGGTGTCACTCGCCAACACCCACAACATGGACAAATCAGTGCGCGACAAGTACACCGTTGTCATCGGTCTTGAGGTTCATGCGCAACTTCTCACCAAAAGCAAAATATTCAGCTCAGACGCTACTGAATATGGGAGTCCGCCGAACACGAACATTAGCGTCATCTCACTCGCGCATCCGGGGACCCTTCCAAAGTTGAATAAACGTGTGGTTGAGTATGCGATCAAGATAGGACTCGCTTGCCATTCCGAGATCTCCAGGTTTCAAATCTTTGACCGCAAGAACTATTTCTACCCAGACCTTCCCAAAGGCTACCAGATCACGCAGGATCGCACACCCATTTGCAAAGGCGGTTACATCATCATCAATACAAAAGACGGTACAGAGAGAAATATTGGCCTCCACCGCATACACATGGAAGAAGATGCAGGTAAATCCATCCACCTGGCAGGTGAAACGGACACGCTGATAGATTTCAACAGAGCCGGAGTGCCCCTGATCGAAATTGTAACCAATCCCGATGTCAGGAGCTCTGATGAAGCGTACGCTTTGTTGACCGAGATCCGTCAGCTTGTCCGTTACCTCGATATTTGTGACGGCAATATGGAAGAAGGATCCCTTCGGTGCGACGCAAATATCTCTATGATGTTGAGGGGCGCTACCGAATTTGGTAAGAAAGTGGAGGTAAAAAACATGAACTCTATCCGCAATGTTCAGCGTGCCATCGATTATGAAATCGAGCGCCAGATCATGCAGTTGGAAAGGGATGAATCCATTGTTTCCGAGACCCGCACGTTCAATGCAGCAGATGGCAATACATACAGCATGCGCGTCAAGGAAGAGTTGAATGACTACCGCTATTTCCCGGACCCGGATTTGAGTCCGCTCGAGATTTCTGATAAATGGCTCATTGAAATAAAATCTTCCATGCCACTTTTGCCACGCGAGCTTCATCACAAGTTTGTGACGACCTATCATTTATCGGAATATGATGCGCAGGTTCTGACTGACTCAAAAGAAACAGCGCAGTATTTTGAAGAGGTTTGCCGTCACAGCACAAATTTCAAAGCGGCTTCCAATTGGATAATGGGTCCGGTGAAATCATACGTGAATGAGCATAAGGTTGAAATGAATCAGTTTCCTGTAACCGCTGTTAGGTTGGCAGAGCTGATCGCTCTGATTGACGGAGGAAAAGTCAGTTTTGCGGTGGCTTCGCAGAAATTATTTCCAGTGCTGGCAACATTTCCCGGGCGGTCGCCCCTGGAAATTGCACAGGAGTTGAATTTGATTCAGGACAGCAGCATGGATTCTATCTTGCCCATTGTGGAAGAGGTGATTCGGGAATTTCCATTGAAAGTTGAGGCGTACAAAAATGGCAAGAAAGGGATTATCAGTATGTTTATGGGCGAAGTGATGAAACGAAGCAAGGGTAAAGCAGACCCGAAAATGGCAACGCAGTTATTGGAAAATAAATTAAGCGAACAATGAGATCTATGCGACTGGTACTGTTTCTTTTTTTAATAATCCTGGCAGGGTGTGCCAAAAAAGAAGTACAAAAAGGCAGGGAAATTACAATCAAGGGCCAGGTAGGTTTCCCACAACGGGGTGAAATTTTAATCACAGAACTCCGGCCTGGCACTCCAAAGACTTTTGAAGACACCATAAGGCTCAAAAGCAATTATACCTATGAGAAAAAAATAAGAATTACGGAGCCCGGCTATTACCAGCTCAACTTTTACAACCACCAGTTTGTAAGCATTATTCTTGATACGAGTAATATCGAGGTCAACGTAGATGGCAATAGCCAGGCGGGCTTTTATGAAGTGAAAGGCTCACCCGACCAGATGTTGTTTGATGATGTGAAAAAGATCATGAGGGACGTATATAATTCACCCGCTTTAAAGAATATAGAGATGACATTAAACGATGCCATTGCCCAAAACAGAGAGTCAGAGATTCTGGCGGCCCAGCAAAAATATCAGGAATTTACGAATAGCGCCTCGGACGAGGTAGCCGAATTGCTTCGTAAGCAGCCACCCTCCCTTGGGTTGCTCAACCTTTTACAGAATTCGGGTGTACTTGATAAGGACCGTTATTTTTCTGTCTATACCGAGGTGGCTGATAAATTCAATAAGGAATGGCCGGATAATTACTATTCAAAAGACTTTGTACAGTTTGTTGATCGGCTCCGGAAGACCGCCGTGGGGCAACCTGCACCGGAAATTTCCTTACCTGATCCCGATGGAAAAATCGTAAGCCTTTCTTCTTTTAAAGGAAAGTATGTGCTCGTTGACTTTTGGGCGAAATGGTGTGGGCCTTGCCGGCGAGAAAACCCAAATGTGGTGAAGGCCTATCATCAGTTTAAAAATAAAGGGTTCGACATCCTGGGCGTATCCCTTGATCGTACGAGAGAAGACTGGGTCCAGGCAATCCGGGAGGATGGATTAGTATGGAATCATGTCTCTGATTTGAAATATTTCGATTCCCAAGCCGCTAAAGATTATAACATCAGCGGAATTCCGTTTTCAATACTCATTGATCCTAAGGGGATCATTGTGGCTAAGAATTTACGTGGTAGTCAATTGCAAAAGAAGCTGGCGGAGGTTTTAAATGTGAAATCGAAGAAATAAAAGCGGAGCCGTTGATAATCCTGTTGTAATACAGGAGGATCATTTGATGGTTTTCCTGAAATCTAGAGTGAAGTTGATTGGTAATGTAATTTTTTGTTTTACCACCTCCCTATTGTGGATAGCGGGATCCCAGGTACCTCCAACCTGTAGCAGGACGCGAATTGCCTCTGCATCAAGATATTCGTCAATTCCATTAATAACCTGGATATTCGAAATCTTTCCATCTGTCTCTACTACAAATTCAAGTAGGACCCTGCCCTCCGTTCCAAGGATTCTCGATTCCTCAGGATACGTGAGGACATGGCTAATGTTCTCATAAAATTTTTTGATTCCAAAAACAGGCGACGCTGGTTCATCAACCTGCGTGTAGATATCCTTTTCATTTTTAGGCAGTGAAGCACGACGTATTTTTCGATCAGTCAATTCGACAATCATAAAGTCCCGGTGTATCATTGTTTCATTTGAATCTCCTTCAAATAAGGAGAATGAGTGAAATATGCCAACGTCTTTCCTTTTCCAGATTTGTTTTAAAGTCTCATTTCCCTCTGCCGTTCGTTCGATGACGACAAACGTGCTTGTAGGATAAATTTGTTGGAGTTCCACCAACCTGGCTCTTACAACTTCGGGCATGCTTTCATTATTTGAAAAGGATGAGGGTAGAGGTTCATTTTGATTCTCCGGGATTTGGTCTTGGCAAGCAATGAAAACGAATAGTCCAATGAAAAGTGGAACGATAGTAGCCAGCTTCCAGCGGCGCACTTTTGTTTTTACAGATTTCATCATGGAAATTCTTTTGAGGATCAAAGAATTATTAAAATGATTGGCGAGTGAGAAATCAGCCGATTGTAAAGCAACTTTCGCCAATAGACTGCAATACATATCCACATCTTTGTCTTTCACCGCGCGCGCATCGGCTTCAAACTCATGAAGTTGGACAAGAGCCTTTTTGTAAATTCTGACAATAGGATTAAACCAGAATAGAATGCCAAGGAGATTAACTATGACGACATCCAGGGAATGAAATTTTTGAGCATGGACTAATTCGTGAAATAATATTTCTTGTTTTTCTTGCTGACTTATTTTATTCGCCTGTCCAATGAAGATAAACTTGAAGAAGGAGAAGGTAGGCTTGTCTTCTTCCGATTCTGAAATCAGACAATTTTTCCAATGGTATATTTCAGATCGAATGAAAAGACGCAATATTGAGAGCAGTTGAAAAAAAAATAACGTGGCAAAAACCAGCCCGACGAAGAGATAAATCGATTCCAGGAGTACCCAAACTGATAAAATTGTTTCAGTGTCTCGCGATGGGCCACTTCCGTTCACGATAATTTCTGGAAGCCAATAAGCCGGCACAACTTGTCCGATGGATGGGATTAGTTCCTTGCTTACGGTAAAATTGAGGTGCAATAAAGGGAAGGTCAGGGAAAAGATAATAGACGAAAGGAGGTAACCTCTCTTGAATGCGAACTGATTTTCCTTTTCCAGGAATAGCCAATAAATAAGCATAAAAAAAACAAGGCCCAGATTGGCTTCGATCAGGTAGTTGATAAAGGTATTCATGGCTTTTTCTTTTTTAGATTCTTAAGGTGTTTCATGAGGTTATCAATGTCGTTGATATCCATTTTATTTTCAGAAGCGAAGAAAGAGACTAAATTTTGGAATGATCCACCGAAATATCCCTTCACCAAATTGTTGAGATAAAACCCGGTGTATTTTTCTTTCGCGATGAGCGGAAAGTATTCATGGGTTTTGCCATACGCCTTGTATCCCACAAATCCCTTCTTCTCCAAAATCCGGACGATGGTGGATACCGTATTATAGGCAGGCTTTGGAGACGGAAGTTCGTCGACAATGTCTTTGACAAATCCCTTTTTCAAGCGCCAAAGAATTTGCATGATCTGACTTTCGGCACGGGTAAGTTCTTTCATAACTATTGATTACGTTGTAAAACTAAGAAGTTAGTTATAGAAATCAAAATTAATAAAGCCAAAAAGTTTTAGCCTACTGATAATCAATTATTTGTAAAAGAGTAGGAAATAATATTCGCTCCCATTTGCAGCGCTTCCTGCCGCTTGGTTTCCGGATCATTGTGAATCCGCTGGTCTTCCCAGCCGTTGCCCAGGTCGCATTCAAACGAATAAAAAACAACCAGCCTTCCTTCATACAACAAACCAAAGCCCTGCGCAGGTTTACCGTCATGCTCGTGAATCTTAGGCAGTCCCTTCGGGAAATTAAATTTCTGATGGTAGATGGGATGTGTAAAAGGCAACTCCACTAATTCCAGTTCCGGAAAAACTTTCTTTAATTCAATGCGGATGAATTTATCAAGACCATAATTGTCATCAATGTGAAGAAAACCCCCGGCGATGAGGTAGTTGCGCAGGTTCTGGGCTTCTTCCGTTGAGAAAACTACATTACCATGCCCCGTCATATAAAGATAGGGGTAGGAAAATAGGTCCCGGCTGCCGACTTCAACGGCATCTTCCTCTGCAGAGAGGTTCATGGAAAACTGGTCGTTGCAAAATTTGATAAGATTGGGTAAGGCGGTCTTATTGGCGTACCAGTCGCCGCCGCCGCCGTATTTCAGCTTGGCAATTTTTATCTGGGCCTTGACTTGTTCCCGGGTTACCAAGAGCATCGATAGCATCATTAACCCCCTGAATAGGTTCAAAAGCAGCATTTTCTTCACGATTTCCTGTATTTCTAATTTTCTTTTAAAATCCGTTAAACCTGAAACTCCATTGTCTATCTAAACAACAAAACAAACGAAAACTGATCATGAAAACTATGAAAAACACATTTGGACTGAAAGGCCTGACGTATGTCGCAATGGCATTTGTCATGTTCTTCGCCTCCTGTAGTGACAACAACAAGATTGATTATTCAACCTCTGATGCCTCCAACGTAGAAGGAGAATCAACCTCTGATTCTTTCTCGAGCGATGCCACGGATGTTTCTACGGATGCTCTGGCTGGCATTTCAACTACCCAGTTGGGTGGCCGTGAAGGCTCCGAACCAGTTACTGGTTTTGGTGACAACGACAGGCTGAAGTGCGCAACCATTACGATTACCCGCACTGGTACTAGTCAGGATGCACCTTCTGGCGTGATTACAATTGTTTACCCTGCGGATGGTTCATGCAAGGATGCCCGTGGCCATGTGCGGAAAGGAACTATTACCATTACCTACACAGGAAAAAGGTTTATGGTAGGCTCAAAAATCGTAACAACGTTTTCAGACTATTCTGTGGCCGGAGTTAAAATTGAAGGCACACATACACTGACCAACGTTACACCGGTTGGCAATACAGCGTATCCTCGTTTTAATGTCACGATTGTCGGTGGTAAAGCAACTTTTTTAGATGGCAAGACCGTCACACGTGAACAAAACTTCACCCGTGAATGGCAGCGTGCCCCTAACCCTTCGCAAGACAAATGGGCGCTGCTGGCCGGCGGCACAGCTTCCGGAACCAACCGTAATGGTAAAGCTTATACAATGGAGGTTACACAAGACTTGATATACTCACGCGCCTGTCAGATCAGCAATAAGGTGTTTATTCCCGTGTCCGGTGAAAAGAAATTCACATCCGATGGCAAACAAGTTACCATCAATTATGGTACTGGAAGCTGTGATAACATCGTAACGATTACCATCAATGGAAAATCGAAGGATGTTGAAATCAAAGGAGATGGAAATTAGTGAAGAGTAGGTTTTAGAGTAATATTTAAAGACCCGTCCCGTCCCGATAGATATCGGAACGGGACGGGTCTTCTGTTTTCCAGAGGTTATTCCCAAACAGGATAGCGAACCGTTTGATTCGGATAAATGTTTCGGCTGGACCTGTGGAGTTTCTAACGTAAGTTTTTTTACTTGCATGAAAATCTTACCATGCGCCAATACCTCGACTTGCTGAAAGACATCCAGGATAACGGAGTAACGAAAACAGATCGGACAGGAACCGGTACGTTGTCAGTATTTGGCCGGCAGTTACGTTTTGACCTTTCGGAAGGATTTCCTTTGGTCACAACCAAACGCCTTCATCTTCGCTCTATTATCTATGAGTTGCTCTGGTTTTTAAAAGGAGAGACCAACATCAGGTATTTAAAGGACAACGGAGTAAGCATTTGGGATGAGTGGGCTGATGAGAATGGAGATCTTGGCCCCGTTTACGGAAGTCAGTGGCGGAGTTGGCCCACTCCGGATGGAAGGCATATTGATCAGATTGCGCAGGTACTACACCAGATCAAGACTAAGCCGGACTCAAGACGACATATTGTTACTGCCTGGAACCCGGCGGAAGTTGATAACATGGCGTTGCCACCGTGCCATGCATTATTTCAATTTTATGTGGCCGATGGAAAATTGTCTTGTCAGTTGTACCAACGCTCTTGTGACACATTTTTAGGGTTGCCATTCAACATTGCCAGCTATGCACTGCTTACGCATTTGGTTGCCCAGCAGTGTGACCTTGTCCCTGGTGACTTTGTGTGGACGGGCGGCGATGTACATCTTTATTCAAATCATCTGGATCAGGCGAGACTGCAATTGACACGAGCACCTTTTCCGCTCCCGCAACTTGTGATCAAGCGAAAGCCCGATTCACTGTTCGATTACAATTTTGAAGACTTTGAAATTGCTAATTACCAGTATCATCCTTCTATTAAGGCTCCGATCGCTGTCTGAAATTCCAGATCATTTTTAGAATAGTTATTCCAGTATCCTATTTTTGTGGCTGTTTTTAAGGAATTGTGTATTTTCCTTATCCTTTTGGGGTATTTTTTCGTATTCAAGCGGTATGGCCGAAAAAAGTAGTGTTTTTGATATGATTGGTCCAATAATGATAGGTCCATCGAGCTCTCATACGGCGGGGGTCGTGCGAATCGGACTGGCAGCACATAAAATCCTGGGAGATGTGCCGGAAGATGCAGAAATCACCTTTTATAATTCGTTTGCAAGGACATACGAGGGTCATGGCAGCGACCGGGCCATTCTGGGCGGTCTGATGGGTTTCAAAACCGACGATAAGCGGTTGAAAGAATCAATTGATATCGCTCCAAAGCAAGGCCTCACGTATCATTTTAAATCCGTTGGGAATGCTTCTACACTTCATCCAAACTCCATCCGGGTTAAAATCCGAAAAGGTGAGAAAGTGGTGGAGGTCCTGGGGGAGAGCCTTGGTGGGGGGTTGATCAATATTGCCGAACTAAATGGGTTCAAAGCTGATTTCAGCGCTAATCTCCATACAGCAATTATCACAGCAGAAGATGTAAAGGGCAGCATCGCGTTTATCGCGAACGTACTCGCCCATGATGACTGCAATATTGCCACCATGTCCGTTTCGCGAAGGGGCAAGTTTGACCTGGCGTGCCTGGTGATAGAAATGGATTCAGGAATCAAGACTGTAACATTGGATTACCTGAGGAGTCTTAACTGGGTGAAAGAAGTTATTTATATACCACAAATCTGAAAGAGCTATGAGAAAGATTTTACTGATGACTATGTCGGTCCTTATTGGAGTGACAACGAGTCACGGTCAGGATGTAGCGGGCAAAAAGACAATGAAAGAATGCGTAGACGTTGCGCTGGAAAACAATCTTCGAATTAAGCGCAGTGTCTATAATGTTGAATCGTTTCGTGTCAATTTATTGCAAGCCAAGGGAAACTTTTTGCCGACATTAAATTTGAACGGATCCTATGGACAGAACTACGGACGTTCATTAAACCCTGTTTCAAACCAATTTGTGAACAGGGATGCAAATACAATTAACACACAGGCTTCTTCCGGATTGACGGTGTTTAATGGACTAAGAATACAGAATACATTCAGCCAAAATAAACGGGACGTAGAGTCTGCTGATAAGGATTTACAGAAAGCAAAAAATGACGTGATCATAAACGTAGTAACGCTGTACACCAACGTAATTTTTAATCAAGAACTTTTTGAAAATGCAAAGTATCAATTGAATTCGAGTGAGCAGGTATTGGATCGTATTAAAAAACAAGTGGTTGCGGGCGCCGTAGCCAGGACCAATCAGCTCAATCAGGAAGCGCAGGTGGCCACGAATGAAATGAATGCGATCAATCAGGAGAATGCGCTTAACCTTTCTATTTTACAACTTAAACAGGCGATGCAGATTCCTGCCGCTGAGCCTTTGCAAGTAGTAGTGCCAGAATTGCAGTTAGAGGATCTGATATTGGATCAAAATGCTGAGTCAGTCTACCAGATGGCGCTTGCCACTATGCCGGAAATAAGAAGTGCCTGGCTAAAATTGGAAAGTGCAGAGTACGCACTAAAGGCAAGCCGCGGCAACTATTATCCAAGATTATCCTTGAATGCGTCGGTGACATCAAATTATTCAAGCCTCACTTCCAAGGACAAACAGGTCGGTGACGGAAATTTTACAGCAGGGCCCATTCCAGTTGGTGTGACGGCGAGTGGTATAGATGTTTTCCCCTATCAGCAAGGCTTTGTTGTGATCCCCGAAAAATATAAAACAAATGACCAATTAAAGGATAACGTTTTTAAGACTTTATCGCTTCAGCTGTCGATTCCCATTTTAAATGGATTTCAGACACGTACGAATGTCGAGCGATCAATTATCAACAAGGAGATAGCGGACATTACTATTAAAGAGACGCAAAATACATTGCGTCAAAGCATTGAGACGGCCTACAATGATGCTGTGTCGGCCTCCCGGTCGTACGCATCATCCGTGAAACAGGTGAACGCACAGCAAGAAGCATACAGGATGAACAAGCAACGCCTGGAAGTTGGCGCGTTGAATATAATTGAATACCAGGTTTCAGAAAATGACTTGTTTCGGGCAAAATCTGACCTGACCCGCGCCAAGTACAATTTCATTTTTAAAAAGAAAATTCTCGACTTCTATCAGGGGAAAAATATCGAATACTAACAGCTACACCTAACTTTTAATTTCTTCAGCGAATGGCAAAACAACTAAAAAAGAAGTCTAACCGACTTATGTACTACCTGATTGGTGGCCTCGTGGTCCTCATCATTTTTCTTTTTATTGGCAAGTCAATGGGTTGGATTGGTAAGACAACAGAACTGGAGGTAGAATTCGCAAAAGCAAAACGCATCAGCATTGTAGAAAAAGTAAGTGCATCGGGCACGGTGCAGCCGGTGATTGAAGTTAAACTTGCCCCCGAAGTTTCGGGAGAGATTATTGAACTGAACGTGGAAGATGGTGATTCGGTCAAGCAGGGTCAACCCCTCGTTAAAATACGTCCTGACACCTGGTTAAGCCAATTGGAAAGAACGGAAGCATCGCTCAGTCAGCAAAAGGCCAACCTGGAAAGTTCCCGCGCGAACCTCAGCCGGTCAGTGGCCCAGTTTACCAGGGCGGAAGCAGATTACAAACGCCAGGAGAAACTTTGGAATGAAAGGGTCATCTCGGAGATGGATTGGCAATTATCGAAACAGAATTATGAAGTAGCAAAAAATGATCTTTCTGCAGCCAAGCAGGCAGTTGAAGCTGGAAGATTTGTTGTAAACAGTACGGAGGCTTCCGTAAAAGAATCGCGCGAGAACGTCCGGAAGACGTTGGTGGTCGCGCCCATGCGAGGAATCGTTTCCAAGCTAAATGTTAAAAAAGGAGAACGTGTCGTGGGAACAGCAACCATGACGGGAACGGAAATGCTGCGAATCGCGGATCTCAATAAGATGGAAGTTCGTGTAAATGTGAATGAGAATGATATTGTTCGCGTTCACCTCAACGATTCGGTGTCTATTGATGTAGACGCTTACCAGAATATCAGTAAGCAATTCAAAGGCCTGGTGACTAACATCGCCAACACCGCCAGAGACAAGGCTTCGGCGGATGCGATCACGGAATTTGAAGTACGGATTTTGATCCTGCGTTCCTCGTATGAGGACTTGATCAAGCAGGGAAATAAGTATCCTTTCCGCCCAGGTATGACCGCCAGTGTGGATGTGTTAACCAACCGGAAGGAAAATGTTCTATCCGTGCCATTGGCCGCAGTCACAACACGTAACCCGGATGCAAAAGAAATCTCGAAAACACAGGATGGCGGTGGTCAGCCCGACAACAATAATCGTGCAGAAGACGCTAACAAGAAGACCCCTGAAAAGAAGAATGATAAAGTCGTGATTTTTGTAAACGAAAATGGCAAAGCCAAGATGATCGAAGTGAAAACGGGTATCAGCGACTATGATAACATTGAAATTATCTCTGGTGTCACCGAAGCACAGGAAGTAGTGACAGGACCATTCCTGGCTGTATCCAAGCGCCTTAAAGACGGCGATGCGATCAAGCAGATGAAGAAAAAGGAAGAGAAGAAGGAAGCTTCTAAATAAAAAGTTGATTCACAACCAATGTCAAAGAGCCTGCCAGTGTGCAGGCTCTTTGTTTTGCGTCGTTCCCTCAGCAGGAGGAAGCCACTCCGATGGGGTTAGAGTGACCACGGGAGATAGGGGCTTCTTTATTACCTTTAGACCATGATTAAGCACCCCTGGCACGAAGCACCCGTTGGACGACATGTACCTGAGTTCGTAAACGGAATAATAGAAATCTCCACCGGTATGCGTGCCAAGTATGAGGTGGATAAAGAAACGGGCTTGCTCAAATTGGACCGCGTCCTTTATTCGTCTGTGTATTATCCCGCCAATTATGGATTTATTCCGCAAACGCTGGGTGAGGACATGGATCCACTGGATATCATGATCCTCTCGCTGGTCTCTATCCAGCCACTGTGCCTGGTGCCGGCACGCGTCATTGGCGTCATGCGGATGTTTGACCAGGGTTTGGCAGATGAGAAAATCCTCGCTGTAGCTGAACAGGACGCCAGCGTCAGTCACCTGAATGATGTGAGTGAACTTCCTCCGCACTTTACCCTTGAGTTGAAAGAATTCTTTGAAAGCTATAAGAAACTGGAGAATAAGGTTGTAACCGTACCGGATTTTCAGGGAAAAGACACGGCCATGAAGATCATTGAAAAGGCGATGGGGTACTATCAACTGAAGATCAGGAACAACCAACCGGCTTGAATGGAATGGAGTACCCACGCTCGATCCTCATAATACAAACGGCTTTTATCGGGGATGTCATTTTAGCTACCGCCCTGATTGAGACGCTTCATCATGCACTCCCGGAAACAAAACTTGATTTCCTTGTTCGAAAAGGAAATGAACAATTGCTCCTGGATCATCCTCACGTACGGAATGTGCTCGTTTTTGATAAACGTAATAAATACACCAATCTCGTACGCCTTATTCTGAAAATCCGGGAGTCACATTATGACTATGTGATTAATGTTCAGCGATTCGCCACCACGGGACTTATGACCGTGTTCTCCGGTGCAAAAGTCACCATCGGGTTTGACAAGAATCCTTTATCGTTTTTGTTCACTAAAAAGATTGCTCATCATTTGGAGGGACTGCACGAAGTCCAACGCAATCATCGACTGATTGAATCCATTGTTGGAAAGGACCGGTACAGACCCCGCTTGTATCCTTCGACTGAACAGTTTGAAAGGGTAAAGCCGTTCAAAAATCAATCCTTCATAACGGTTTCTCCTGCCTCTGTTTGGTTTACCAAGCAATATCCTGTGGAGAAATGGATTGAGTTTTTGTCGGTACTCCCTGACCGGTTTAAGGTGTTCCTGTTGGGTGCCTTCAATGACCAAGCTCTTTGTGAAACGATTGTGACCGGCACATCCAACAAGAATCTGGTGAATCTTGCCGGCGAGTTGTCGCTGCTTGAATCTGCTGCGCTGATGAAGGACGCAGACATGAACTATGTCAATGATTCGGCGCCGATGCACCTCGCCTCCGCGATGAATGCTCCCGTAACAGCAATCTTTTGTTCTACGGTGCCCGCATTCGGCTTTGGCCCCCTCTCGGATAAATCATTTATCATTGAAACCATAGAGAAGCTCGATTGCCGTCCTTGTGGACTTCATGGACATCGGAGTTGTCCCGAAGGACACTTTAATTGTGCGCTGACTATTCAGAAGGAACAGTTACTGGCAACCATCGTGAGGGTTGAGCCACCTTTGTAAAAGGTAATCGGTAAGTGGTAATCAGAAATTCAACAAATGTTTATAGACCATGTGGATCGGCAGTCCCATTACCGTAAAATATGACCCTGTTATCTTTTCAATACAGGCAATACCCGACCCTGTTTTCGTGTTTATACTTTTTTCAATTAAGTCAATCTTATTAATTTCTTTAAGAAACTTAATTTCTTCCTGAGAGCAGGGATTTAGTCCGGCGGGTAAGCACTCCTGCGCACCGTACGCGCCGGCTTTGTCAAACGGTTTGTGGGTGTCAACATAAAATTCAATCTCTTCCCGGCTCAATTTATTGAATGTAACGTTTGTAAGGTCATCAAAAACATCTTGCTTTTCGCGATCAAGGAGACACACGGCTGTTATTACAGTGTGTGTCCTGCCTGACAAACGTGTAAGCATTCCAATGGCATGATGCCTGTCAACGGGTTTATTTAGAATTTCTCCATCGATGATGACGATCGTATCGGCGGTCATAACAATCTCATCTTTAATCGTCGACTTAAAAGTTTCTGCTTTTTGCCCCGCAAGGAATTTTGGGACGGCCTCCACCTGCATGACATCAGGAAAACTTTCATCACTTTCCGGCTTTTCTACATGGAACTGAAACCCAACCTCCTTCATCAAAAATTGTCGCCGGGGGGAAGTCGAAGCAATAATCAGCGGTCGGTTAAATTTCATCGCAACTAAAACGGTGAGTAAACGGGCGTTTGAAATTCGTCTTCTTTGATCGATGCGAAAAGAAATCCGCAAATAGCCTTCGGATAGAAATAGGTGGATTTCTGTGGCATCGTATAGCCGCTGGCACAAACCCGTTTCACGTCTTCAATTGAAACCTCCTGTGTGATAATGGCCAATTGCGCTTCTGACCGCATTACTCGTGTAAGGCAATCAGAAAAGCTTCTATCAAAGTCGATGTTGTCGGATTGACGTTGGTCACGGCCGGGTATACCGAGTGCCTTTTCTATTATGAAATAGTGCATCACCGTAAGGTCGAGTTTTTTGATTTCGTCGGGAAAGGGCCAGTGAAAATCCAGGAAGGCTTCCGGCAATAGTCTTATTTTATATGCGTTTTCTTTGAAAATCAGTCCGAATGTCCAGGGTTTCCCCAGGATAATATCATAGAGGGAGTCGGGTTCTTCGATCGGTTTGATTGTAAAATAGAGCGCCAATTTTCGCAATACCTTCTCTTCCGAAAAGTCCGGCAGATTTTGAAGAACCCGGTGTGTAGGCAATATCCTGAGATCGTCCGCTTCGGTGTTAGTCAAAAACATGAGATGAAAATGATAGCCTTCCGTTCCGGTATCATGATTATTTTCACGCTTCATCTTGTGTTTAAGAATCAAAGAGCTTTCATAGCGGTGATGACCATCCGCCAGGATGATGGTCTTATTGTTCAGGTGGCTAACAATTTTTTTGATAATCGATGCATCCTGTATTACGGCCAACACATCCCGTGCACCTTGATAATCTTCTGTTTCATAAATTGGATTGACAATTGCGTCATCCATACAGGCCTCCAGCTCAAACGTTGGATCGGTATAAAGTCCGTGCGTAGGGCTCGCATGCAGCAATGTTTTCTCCAACATCTCAACCCGGTTATTAACTGATTTCGGAATGGTATTTTCGTGCCGCAGAATGATTTTTTCATCCCAGTCGTACGCGCGGATGTTGCAGATTATTCCTTTCCGGCAGTATTCCTTTGAGTGTCCGGCCATTTTAAAGTATTGGTAATACACGTATATGCCGGGCAGATGATCTTGAAGAATTACCCCATCATTTTTCCATTGCAGCAAAGTTTCGGCGGCACGGGTAGCTGCATTTGGTCCCAAGGGTACTGACACATGAATACTGTTATGAGGATTTTTATAGAGCGTTCGTCGCTGCTTTTCCGACACAACGTCAAAAAGGGGAGAAGTCAACGCTTCCATGTTGCTTCCCAGTTCCCGGTTATAGCGCCAGGCGCGTAGCGGCTTTATTTCTGCCATTTCTTACGGTTAAAAATTAAATGAATAGGCACGGCGGTTATGTCCGATTCGCCTTCCATCGGCTACTAGTTTCGGCCGGGCCCGAGTCATGATTACTGGTTCCATTGGTTGCCTCTTCAAAAACTTTCGCAGCCAGCGTGGAAGCGATTATCGCGATAGCTGAATCAATGACTGATTTATTTAACAACTCCGGCTTGAAGAACTGTTCTACGAACATTGTATCAAAGTTACCGGATCGGAAGGCCTCATGCTCCATGACAAACTTGCAAAAACCAAGGGTTGTTTCAACTCCCGTGATCTGAAACTCGTCGATTGCGCGAATCATTTTTTCTATCGCCGCTTCACGCGTATCAGCATGGCAGATCATCTTTGCGATCATCGGGTCATAATAAAACGGGATCGACATACCTTCTTCAAATCCGTCATCTACCCGGATGCCGTGACCCTGGGGCCGCCGGTATGTTTTTAGTGTGCCAATATCGGGTAGGAAATTATTGGCAGGATCTTCCGCATACACCCGCACTTCCACCGCATGCCCATGAATCTTTAATTCTTCTTGGCGGAAGGGAATTTTTTCACCTTCGGCAATTTTTATTTGAAGTTTTACCAGATCGATCCCTGTGATTTGTTCCGTCACAGGATGCTCCACTTGAAGCCGGGTGTTCATCTCAAGAAAATAGAAATTCTTATTTTCGTCCAGGATGAATTCGACTGTGCCGGCATTGTAATAGCCACAGGAGCGTGCCACGTTGATGGCAGCTTCACCCATTTTCGCCCGAAGCTCGGGTGTTAAAACAGAAGAAGGAGCCTCCTCTACAACCTTCTGATGCCTTCGCTGGATCGAACATTCCCGCTCAAAGAGATGAACTACATTGCCGTGCTGGTCACCAAAAATCTGGAACTCGATATGCCTGGGACGCGTCACATATTTTTCGATAAATACCGATCCATCACCAAAGGCTGACGTTGCCTCACTTACGGCGCGCTGCATTTGTTCAGAGAACTCTTCTTCATTGTTCACAACGCGCATACCTTTTCCACCACCACCGGCACTGGCTTTGATAAGAATTGGATAACCAATTTCTTTTGAAATTCTTTTTGCTTTTGAGATGTCGCTGACCGGCTCGGTGGTACCGGGAACCAACGGCACCTTGAATTTGGAGGCTGCATTTTTTGCGGCGAGTTTGCTCCCCATTATTTCAATTGCTTTCGGAGGAGGTCCTACAAAAATTAATCCTGCGTTGATCACTGCTTTCGCAAAGGCTTCATTTTCTGACAGAAAACCGTACCCGGGATGAATGGCATCAGCATTTGTTTCTTTAGCGGCACCGATAATCCTTTCCATTCGCAGATACGATTCAGATGATGGTGGAGGGCCAATGCAAACGGCTTCATCTGCAAACCGAACATGCAAGGCTTGACGGTCGGCCTCGCTGTAGACTGCAACTGTTTTAATACCCAGTTCACGGGCGCTGCGCATCACACGCAACGCAATTTCGCCACGGTTGGCAATAAGTAGTTTCTTTATCGAGGCCATAGCTGAAGAGTCCATTGCAATGCTATGAATAAATTCTCGCTTGGTAAGCGAATGGAGTTTGGGGCATCTGTTAATATTTTGGAAATACTTTAAATTTTTTCTTTAATTTCGCGGTAATTTTTAACCTGAAAACCTGGAAATAATGGTCGATTTGTTCGAAAAACTGAAGATGGAAGCAGGTCCACTGGCCAAGTATTCACACTTGCCGGACGACTATTTCTTCTTTCCAAAACTGGAGGGTGAGGTGGGTCCCCGCATGAACTTCATGGGCCGTGAGGTCCTCAATTGGAGCCTGAACAACTATCTCGGCCTGGCCAATCATCCGGAGGTCCGCAAGGCGGATACCGAGGCAACTGAACGATACGGGCTGGCGAATCCGATGGGTGCCCGTATGATGTCTGGCAACTCTGTGATGCATCTTGAATTTGAAAAGCAACTCGCCGACTTTGTAAAAAAGGAAGATGCCATGCTTCTTAATTATGGTTACCAGGGAGTGGTTTCGATAATCGATGCATTGGTAGATCGCAAGGATATAATTGTTTACGACGCAGAATCACACGCCTGTATCATTGACGGCGTACGTCTCCATATAGGTAAGCGTTTCGTCTTCCCCCATAACAATATGGAAAACTTCGAGAAGCAACTTCAACGTGCGACCAGGCTGGCAGAAGAAACGGGTGGTGGAATTCTTGTCATCACGGAAGGTGTGTTTGGCATGTCGGGTGACATGGGCAACCTGAAGGAGATCGTGGCATTCAAAAAGAAATATAATTTTCGTCTGTTAGTGGATGATGCCCACGGCTTTGGTACCATGGGTAAAACCGGTGCAGGAGCAGGGGAGGAACAAGGTGTGCAAGATCAAATAGATCTTTACTTCTCCACATTCGCCAAGTCGATGGCCAGTATCGGAGCTTTCGTTGCAGGACATAAACATATTCTCAAGTATTTACGGTATAGCACACGATCACAGATTTTTGCCAAAAGTTTGCCGCTACCCCTGGTCGTGGGTGGCATGAAAAGGCTCGAACTTTTGAGAACCAAGCCGGAGTTAAAGGAGAATCTTTGGAAGATTGTGCATGCACTTCAGGGCGGTTTGAGGGATCGAGGTTTCTACATTGGGCCTACCACGTCCCCTGTGACCCCGGTGCTTTTTAAAGGGGGGGTAGGTGAGGCCGCCAACATGGCAATGGACCTGCGGGAGAACTTCCATATTTTCTGCTCTGTAATCATCTATCCCGTTGTGCCAAAGGATGTTATCATCTTCAGAATTATCCCTACCGCGGCCCATACTATGGAGGATGTTGAGGAGACTTTGACAGCCTTTTCGGAGCTAAAACACAAGCTTGATGAAGGGTTTTACCGCAAGGAAGAACTGGTATCTGTAACGAAGAGAATGTAAAAAATATCGTTTTAGGCTAGTTTTTAAGCCTTTTTACATAACTTAGTGCCCACTAAATCCTTTGTTTCAACCAAACACTAAATAGCAATGAAAAAATTTGAAGAATTAAAAACCCTGATTGCCTCTATCGAACTGGACGCTGACAAATTCTATAATAAGGGCAACAGCGCTGCAGGTACTCGTGTACGCAAAGGAATGCAAGACCTCAAAAACCTCGCGCAATCCATCCGTGCGGAAGTTCAGGAGCTCAAAAATAAAGAAACTAAGTAATCAGCTTAAAAGCGATGGAAGAAGGGACTGCTTAATGGTAGTCCCTTTTTTATTTCTTTAATTCTCGATTGAATTTCGCAGATTATCTGGTTTTCAGAGTGTCAAATCGAAGTCACACACATTGAGCATTTAGTACATTTGGCTGAGAATTGAGATCATGAACATAAGTCAAGAGAAGTTAGACGTTAAAAATAAAACCCGGGCAAATCTATTTAACTGGAGGGGTCAATTTACCCCAGAATTTGTTGAATATATTTTGGAGAACTTCTCATGTAAAGGGAACTTAATTCTCGATCCTTTTTCTGGAAGCGGCACGGTTCTATCGGAATCAGCAAGCAAGGGTTTGGAGTGCTATGGCTACGAAATTAATCCAGCTGCTTATTTGATGTCTAAATTCTTTAGCTTTTCAAACCTGAAACCTGAGCGCCGAATAAAGTTTCTTCAAAGAGTTGAATTGGCCCTAAGTACTGAGCTTAAAATCCTAAATGGACAACCGGTTTACCAGGAAAATTCGGACTATAGATCAGCTTATAAAAACCTTCTAAACTTTGGTAAGAAATTAATTAAGTACACTGATAACGAAGATGAAAAAATATTCTTGTTAAACTTACTCTTTCTTTCAGAAAGGGATAAAGAACTGAAATTAAAGGACTCTGTCTTAAAGTCGTTTAGCTACTTAAAAAAATCATTGCTTGGTCTACCGTGTGCCGAAAAAATCATAGACGCAAAACTTCAAGATGCCCGCACAGTTAGTAAGAATTTTGTCAGAGCAATAGATTTGATAATCACGAGTCCACCTTACATTAATGTCTTTAATTACCATCAGAATTATAGAGGCATCATCGAAATTTTTGGATATGATTCGCTGAAAGTGGCCGAATCTGAGTTTGGCTCCAATCGCAAGAATAGAGGAAATAGATTTAGGACAGTTATTCAGTATTGTTTGGATATGGAACAATCTCTAAATAGTTTTTGGCATGCACTTAAGGTAGGAGGCAAGATGGTCATTGTTGTTGGACGTAAATCGAATGTTCGCAAAACCCCATTTTATAATGGAAGTATTGTCCAAGAAATATTGTCCAAAATGCAAGGATTTAAGCCGATTGAGAACTTAGAACGATCATTTACAAATAAATTTGGAGAAGTGATTAAAGAGGACATTCTAGTTGTCTCTAAAGCCGATTATAAAGTTGATTTTGAGATTGGGAAAAGCGTGGCAGAAAAACATTTGGAACAGGCCTTGGTAACGAGTAATGACGATTCAATTATTTTAGATCTCCGAGATGCAATTGAAAACATAAATGCGATAGAGCCATCTCCTTTATTTAGTCCAAAAAGTATATTTAATGGCAAATAATACTCCTCACAAGGAAAAGCTTTTGGCGGCAATCGAAAATCCAAAGGCCAGACAGGATCTTGATATTCTTCGAGAGGCATTTGCCGGATATGAAGCATGGATCAAGAAATTGGAACAACTCAAAACTACTGGTATCGATAGGATTAATGAGATGACAAATCTTCTCAATCAATATAAAGATTTTTTAGAGGTCGATTTAATAGCAAGCAAAGGTTCAGATTTTTTGAAAAGACAAAAGGGACAATTAAAACTTGATAACAGTATACTCGAAGAGTTTCTAATCTATCTCGTGTCCCCTGCAGTATTAGGTAATCTCCCTAATTTCGAATTAGAAAAAGGACCACAAACAGCCTTCATGTCGTTTGCTTTTAGACCTTCTCACATAAGAAATCTGAATGAAGGCCCCGAGGTAGTTTTAAAGGTTAAGGACCAAGATTTTACTATTGGTAAAACTTTCTATTACAAATTCTCTCCAGATGACTCATTTCCAGAGCAAAAGACCACGATAGGTAAGCTTTTTTTGGCAGTTCTTGCCGCTGAGTGTAAAGTGAATTATGATAAGACAATGTTTCAAGAGTGCGCCGGAACGGCAGCCAGACTTAAACACGGATGTCCAATTTCAAAATACTACGCATTAATTGAATATCTGGATATGCAACCAGAGGATACAAGGTTAACTGAAATAGATAACGTTTTCTTGCTCAGAAAAGCAAAAAGGCTTCCATTCGAAAAGAGGAGTGTCTTAAATGAGATAAAAGCTCAGCGGAGCGATTTCCCCATCCAAGCAGATGTAATTTCAAATTTCGTAAAGGAAATTCAGAATTTTCTTGATGCAACTTGGTACAATGCGGAGGAGGCACTAAGAAGGGGATCTTTTGTATAAAATTATCAATTACTTTATCATGGTCGCCTTTATTTTTTCCTTTAGTTTGATCGATGCAATTACTAACGGTAAACGAACGTGCGGGCTGCAAACTCCCATTTCATACAGAAGCTGTTTGACGCCCACTGGATTCCCTTCCTCATACATGGGTCCATTGAGATCCACTAGTTGGTACAACTCCTTTTGCGCCTTGGCGTAGTTTCCTGAAAAGGCAAACTCCTTCATCTTCTTAAAAATTACGGGATAGGCGTTTGCCAACACACTGATCACACCCACACCGCCAATAGCATACATCGGTAATGTGAGGAGATCATCGCCGGAAATAAGCATAAAGCTATCCGGCTTCTCTTTGGCAATATTAATGCATTGTTCAAGATTGCCGGAAGCCTCTTTTACCCCAATGATATTCTTGTTTTGGGCCAGTCGCAGGATCGTGTCGGCCGTCAGGTTAGAGGCTGTGCGGCCTGGCACATTATAAAGAATGACCGGGAGTGGACTGGCATCCGACACCATTGAAAAATGTCTGAAGATTCCCTCTTGAGAGGGTTTGTTATAGTACGGACTTACCGAAAGAAGTGCATCAACGTTGCGGAGGTCTGTTTGGTGAATCTCTTCGATAACAGAAGCAGTGTTGTTACCACCAATTCCATACAGGATGGGCAACTTCTTTGGATTGTTCCCCGCTATAAACGAGAGTACTTTTTTCTTCTCTTCTTTCGTACACGTTACAGATTCGCCGGTAGTGCCCATCACAACCCAATAATCGACTCCCTTTGCCGTATGCACCAGGACTTTCTTCAACGATGCAAAGTCGATGTTGCCTGATTCATCGAAAGGTGTTACTAACGCTACCCCGGTACCATACAACTTTTTCATACGTTATTTTAATTGCCTGGTGTACTTGTACATGTTTTCAATAAGCCCTTTGGTTGTTCCGTTGTTTTCAATCATTAGTTCAAAATAGGGCTCATGCTGTTCCTTGTATTTCCCCACCCGGCAATGGGCCCTACTCTCTGCCAGCAAATATAAAATTAATGGGTTATGGTCGTTATCAACATAGAACAGGTAGTCGAATGTGGTGAGGGCGAAACCTGTAACTTTTGAATTGTCAATCTTTCCCCAGAAGTTCAAATCGTCGATGGTAAAAAAATTGAAAAGGAACTCATAGTTGTCTTTCTTTTTGGGAAGAAACTCGATCACTTCCACGAATTTACCATCCTGTTCAAGATGTTTGACCAACTCTTTAATATCATCGTGCTTTTGCCGGTCCTCCACGCTGAAAATGATCCCAATAGAATGTGCCTTTTTGTAAGGTGTGCTGGCGCGTAGGCTTTTGTTCCTGCGCAAAGCCGCTTGCGTGCGCCATTTGAGAAAAGTTTGCTTCATGAACGGCTAAATTATTGGAAATTTATTCATCAAGCATCAGCCTTTCAGCATCTTTTGAAATTCATCTTCTGAAATGATCATTACCTTCAGCTTTTCTGCTTTCTCCCGTTTGGAAGGTCCCATGTTTTCGCCCGCCACCAGATAGTTAAGCTTTCCGGAAACTCCCGAAAGCACCCGACCCCCATTGGCCAGAATAACATCTCTGATTTCGTCCCGTTCATAGCTTTTAAATGTTCCCGATACCACAAAGGACTTTCCACCCAGGACATCACTTACTTTCTCCGGCTCTTTTTCAGCTGATTCGAATTGTAAGCCAGCTTTTCGCAGGCGCTCGATTTCCCGGAGGTTATCCCGGTCTTTAAAAAAGGCTACGACACTCTCTGCAATTTTCTCGCCCACTTCCGGGGCGTTCCGGAGTTCTTCGAAACTAGCCTTCGAGAGATTATCCATGTTTTTGAAGTAACGCGCAAGTTTCTCCGCCACCGTCTTTCCTACGAAGCGAATGCCAATCGCAAACAACACAGATTCAAATGGCGTTGATGTTGAAGCTTCAATACCGGCCAACAGGTTTTTCGTGGAAAGGTCCTTAAAGCCTTCTAATTTCAGAATCTCCTCACGCTTCAAGTCGTACAGGTCGGCAGGAGTTTTTACCAGCCCTTGATCAAAGAGTTGTTCAATCGTCTTCTCACCCAGCGAGTCGATATTCATCGCTTTGCGCTGAATGAAATGTTCAATTTTTCCTTTGATCTGCGGCGGACAACCCTTCTCATTAGGACAATAATGACTGGCTTGGTCCTCGTTGCGGATGAGGGATGTGGCACATTCCGGGCACCGTGTAATGTAAACAACTGACTTTGAATTTTTGGAACGTTTTATTAAATCAACGGAAGTTACTTTTGGAATAATCTCACCACCTTTTTCAACAAAAACATGATCTCCTATTCGTAAATCGAGACGAGCAATTTCGTTTGCGTTATGGAGCGAGGCGCGCTTAACTGTGGTGCCTGCCAGCAAAACAGGTTCCAATTCTGCCACGGGTGTAATAGCTCCGGTCCTTCCTACCTGATAGGTTATTCCATTCAGGCGGGTACTGATGCTTTCAGATTTATATTTGAAGGCGATCGCCCAGCGTGGCACTTTTGCAGTATAGCCTAGCCGGGTTTGTTGTTCCAGGCTGTTGACCTTGATCACCACGCCATCTGTTTCGAGCGGTAAGTCGGTACGTCGTTTTTCCCAGTGCGCGATATAGGCTATTACATCTTGAATGGTTGTACACTTTTTGTACGTGGGTGAGATTTGGAAGCTCCACGATTCCAGTCTGTGAATAGCCTCTTCATGGGTTGACACACCAAGTTTTTCGCCCAATAAGTAATATAGAAAACAATCCAGTTTACGTTTAGCCACTTCACGACTGTCTTGCATTTTGAGTGTTCCCGACGCGGTATTGCGAGCATTAGCATAGGTTTCTTCGCCGATATCTTCACGGTCCTTATTGAGTTGCGCAAATACCTTTTTGGGAAGAAACACTTCTCCGCGCACTTCGAACAAGACCGGGAGACTTTTCCCCTTCACGTTAAGGGGAATAGAACGAATCGTTCTTACATTGGCGGTTACATCATCTCCACGCACACCGTCACCGCGGGTAACGCCTCGTTTCAGGACGCCATTTTCATACAGGAGACTGATGGACACTCCGTCGAATTTCAATTCACAGAAGTATTCGTAGGGTTCGCCCTCCAAACCTTTTGCTACCCGGCCATCAAAGTCTTCCAGTTCTTCTTTCGAATAGGTATTACCCAGAGAAAGCATTGGGTAACGGTGCACGACGGTTTCAAAGTCTTTGGTGATGGTGCCTCCTACGCGCTGGGTGGGTGAGTCCTCTAGCTTGAATTGAGGGTACTGCTCTTCAAGTTTGATAAGCTCCACCAGAAGTTGATCGAATTCCAGGTCCGAAATTTCCGGCTTGCTTTTTTGATAATAAAGATTGTTGTGATAGTTTATTTTTTCAGAGAGCGCTGCAATAGTTTTTTTGGCTTCGGAGGCGTTCATAGCATTTAAAGAGCCGAAAATAATGAAAGGAAATCAGTTTCACGCAAAAGCGCCCGCTGCGTTTAAATGCATTTTAATTGTTGAGATTTCAAGCCTGATTCAATAAATTCAGCGCCATCACTGCTGTAAGGCCTGCTGTCTCTGTTCGAAGCCGATTGGGGCCCAGGCTCACTTTCTTAAAACCTGCGGCACTTGCTGCCACCAATTCCTCTTCCGTAAAATCTCCTTCAGGACCAATCAATACCACGTATTCCGACCGAGGAGAAGCAAGGTGCTGCAGGAGATTGGGATTCTTGTCATCCACATGAGCAATAAATTTTTGAGTTTCCGGCCGTTTCTCCATGAATTTTTGCAGGGATATCATTTGAATGATTTCGGGTAGCCAGGCCTGCTGCGATTGCTTCATGGCACTGACGACAATTTTTTCTAACCGTTCCATGTTGATCGACTTTCGTTCGGAAGTCTTACACAGAAGGAAGGATATTTTTTCTATTCCGATCTCCACGGATTTCTCAACCATCCACTCTATCCGGTCGGCATTTTTAGTAGGAGCGATGGCGAGGTGAATGGAAAAATTTCTTTTTGGAATAAAGGTCGAAGTAAGAATTTCAAACTCGCATTTGTGTGGATCGGGTGAGGTGATTCGGGTGTGGTACAAATTTCCTTTTCCGTCCACCAGCTCGATTTCGTCTCTAAATCCCAGCCGCAATACTTTTACGGCATGCTTAGACTCCTCCGCTAAAAGATAACCCGATGAAACGTCAGATTGATAGAAAGTATGCAACGGGGCTGAATTGCTATTTGTACTCCTTCTCCAGTCTGGCGACGAGATCAACATATTCCTGCATGGCTTGTTCCCGCGCCTTTCCTTTTTTGGAGGTCCAGGCATCGAATTTTGCAATAGCCTTGAAGTCAAACCCTCCGGGCCTTTCACCACTTATATCACCTTCGGTGGCTTGTTTGAAAAGAGCATAGATATCAGGCAACTCTTCATTCGAAGGCCGTTTGGTAAACTCTTTTGAGCGCGATGCCGCAGATTGAAAATCTTCTTGAAGGGCCATGTTAACCCCGCTCTGCCCAGGCAAAGCGGGATGGGTTAGTTTATTACCGTTTGGACATTTCTACGTAAGGGCGAAGTTTCTGTCCGACATAAATCTGCCGGGGGCGACCGATCGGCTCTTTATTTTCGCGCATTTCCTTCCACTGTGCAATCCACCCGGGAAGACGTCCAATCGCAAACATCACGGTGAACATATCGACGGGGATACCCAGCGCCCTATAGATGATACCAGAATAGAAATCTACGTTCGGGTACAATTTGCGTTCTATGAAATACGGATCGCGCAAAGCAACTTCTTCCAGTTTAATTGCGATCTCCAGAACAGGATCGTTGACGCCTAATTTCTTCAGCACATCATCGGCTGCTTTCTTGATAATCTTGGCGCGTGGATCAAAATTTTTGTACACGCGATGGCCGAAGCCCATCAGGCGGAAGCCGCTGTTTTTGTCTTTAGCTTTGTTAATCCATTTCTCCGTATCGCCGCCGTCTTTTTTTATCTGCTCCAGCATGAGTATTACTTCCTGGTTGGCACCTCCATGAAGGGGCCCCCACAGTGCATTGATACCGGCAGAGATAGAGGAATAAATACTGGCTTTGGATGAGCCAACAATCCGAACGGTAGACGTAGAACAATTTTGTTCATGGTCGGCATGCAGAATGAGCAGCTTATCGAGGGCATCTGCCACCACTGGATCTACCTCAAATTGTTCAGCGGGCAGTGCGTACAACATTTTAAGAAAGCGTGAGCAATAATCAAGGGAGTTGTCCGGATAATTAACGGGATGTCCTACGGCATTTTTGTAAGCCCAGGCTGCAAACGTCGGCATCTTGGCCAGGGAGCGTACAATACTAAGATAAACACCTTCTCCCGACCGGTTGGGATCCAGTGCTTCAGGATAAAAAGCTGTTTGAGCGCAGAAAAGGGAAGCCAGTACGCCCATTGGATGAGAAGTTGAAGGAAACCCATCCAGGATTTTCTTAATGTCTTCGTGTACCAGCGTGTGAGTCTTAATATCATTGGTGAACGTACTCAATTGGTCTTTCTTGGGTAAGTCACCAAAGATCAGCAGATAGGCCACTTCAAGGAAACTTGATTTTGCCGCCAGGTCTTCAATTGAATATCCCCGATAGCGCAGAATGCCCTTATCACCGTCGAGGAAAGTGATGGCACTTTTGGTTGCACCGGTGTTCTTGTACCCAAGGTCCAGGGTAATGGCCCCTGTCTTTTCCAATAACTCGCCGATATCAATACCTACTTCGTTTTCGGTACCCTCCACAATGGGTAATTCATATGTTTTACCGTCTAAGATCAATTGTGCTGTCTTTGCCATGATATGCTATTTTGCTCTAAAGTAAATCGGTGATTTTGTAGTTGGAAGTGCTTTTAAGAATTTAATTGTTTCCTAAGATAAGGGGCATACCATCTTTGCCTGATCCGATAATAACCACTTTGGAGTTCGGGGATTTCGAGAGTTCGAGGGTAGCTTCTATACCCCTCATTTTCAGTAGTTTATCAGTTAAACTGTTATTGATAATATTATTGGCCCTGGATTCGCCTTCTGCCGCAATTCGCTTGCGTTCGGCCTCACTTTTCTCTTTATCCAGGCGGAACTGGTAAGCCAATGCCTCCTGTTCTTGCTGAAGTTTATTTTCGATGGCGCCCTTGATTTGCTCTGGCAGAACAATGGACCGGATCAGTACCGCTGTTGCGGTAACATTATTTAAACTCAATATTTTCTCCGTTTCTCTTTGGATGGCGGCCTCCACTTCGGCCCGCTTGGTGGAATAAATTTCCTCAGCCGTAAAGCGGCCCATCACTTGCCGCACCGTAGAGCGTACCTCCGGTATCACCAGGACTTCCACATAGGATTTTGTGAATTTTTGATGGACATATCCAATTTTTTCAGGTATTGGAAAGTAACGGACGGTGATGTCCACATGTATGGAAAGACCGTTCTTATCGAGGATGTCCATGTTTTCATCCGAAGACATTTCGTTGACCTGATAAACATACACCGTATTCCAGGGGGCCTTCATATGAGTGCCCTGGTCGATTACATTGTCTTTGTTCAGACCTGTCGTGAAGGGGTAAAAAATGATAGCCCGTTCATTGGACTGGATAGTGTAAAACAAACTGGAGGAAATGGACATCAATACAATGATGCCGATTACTCCGATGATAATGAGGGGTAGTCTGCGGTTGTTCATAATAGATTAGGTTGAATTGCTCGTTTAGTGGTTTAAGATTTTTAAAGTTAGTGAATCGGTTGCTAGGATTTTAGGTTTTGGCTTTTGGGGTCTTGGGTGTTGGGTTTTAGGTCTTGGGTCTCAGGTGTTGGGTGTTGGCTTTCTTAGCTTGCATGGGCTAGTGGCTTACTCTTTGGGCCCAGCCTTGATTTGAAAGCAATATCTAATAATGGTGAGAGGCTCACTGCCTACTGCCCTCTTGCCTACTGCCTACTTTTTTGGTTCGCTCGGGTTCGTCATGGGCTTACTCCTTATCTAAATTTTCCTCCTTGCGAGGGAGACCCAACAGTCTTCCGATGATCAGCATACCGTAGATATTTCCCCAGACGGCTTCGATGGTGCTGATGTTGCGGATGAGACGCGTAGGTTCCAGTCCGGAGTCCACACCACCGAGGATGCAAAAGCTGTAGGTGACACATTCTGAATAGTTTGGCAGACCCAGTTCGATGTTCGCTCCCAGTGCGCCGGGCTTGATAATCGTAATCAAATCAAAGAGACTCCCAAAAGAAATTCCGACCATGAGGAAAATACATGCTGCGCCCCAGAGTTTATCACCCGTCATGAAGCCACCCGAGAATATGTCGCGGATGGCAAACGCAATAACGGTAACTTCAATTGGGAAAAGGAGACTGTGAATAGTGAGGAGATATGCCTGACGGTTTGCAACATGAATGATTTGATAATAAGGAAACTCCACCAACGTTCCCGTGATGACAATACCCATCAGTACAAAGAGGATGGTCGCAATCAGTGTTTTATTCTGCGTAAAATTCCGAAGCAAGTCCCACAGCAGAAAGGCATAGGTGGCGCCGAAGAACGAGAAGATGGTGATGATGAATTTGGAGACATCGCTTTTGGAATCTGTTAACAGCGGTTCCGAAAGGGTAAGCCCGAACACGACAATGATGATCTGAATCAACACCACATTGCGGTAATCTTTTGTCTTTTCGAGCTGTAGTTCGCGCCGGGTAAGGACACGCTGAAGAGAAAATAATTTAGAAAGGTTTAACATTGAATTTTCGACCTGAGCAAATATAGAGTAAATGGAGAAAATGCTATGTCAAAATAGAAATATGAGGATTGTGTATATTCGGGTGGTGAGGGTAATCAAAGGAACACATGGATCTGAATAGAACTATTGCAGTATTAGCGACCCGATTAATTTTGGGGTTTATTTTTTTAATGCAAGGCTTTGGCAAAGTCTTTACATGGGGCGTGGAGAAGGTCTATACTATGGAGTTCTTCCACGAGAAATACAAGGACTTGCTTCCAGATTATATAACATACGCAACAGCTTATTATACGTCCTATGTCGAACTAATTGGAGGACTGTTGCTTGTTCTAGGTCTTAAAAGGGATTATGCTCTTTATGCATTAGCATCTGTGCTGGTTATCGTTACGTTCGGACATGGTTTAGCTGATCCGATTTGGGATTTGTCACATGTAATTTACCGTGCAATATTGTTAATTTCCTTACTCATTTTCCCAAAAGAATGGGACAGATTTTCAATTGATAATTATATTCATAAATACACTACTGCCAACAAAAAATGAGTTTCACGCAAATTGAATTCTACTAATTTGATATGAACCAAAATCAATTATCAAAACAACAGGTGCAGGATTTCCATAGAGATGGATACGTCATTGTTCCGAACTTTTGCAGCCAGGAAGAGACAGACAGGTTATACCAGGTCGCATTAAAAGATGATGCGATGAGCAAAAATGCCCTTGATCTGAATGATCAGTCCGGCAAAAAGACCCGGCTATCATTATGGTTTACTCCTGGAAAAGATGTTTTCGGGTATCTTTCGCGAAGTGAAAAAACGGTTAACGCTGTAGGCCAATTGTTGGACAGTGATTCCCCTGTTTGTCACTTCCACTCAAAATTGATGCAGAAGGAACCAAAGGTGGGCGGTGCCTGGGAATGGCACCAGGATTACGGCTACTGGTACAAGAATCAATTTATGTTTCCCGATCAGTTAATGAGTGTGATGATCTCCCTTACTTCAGCCAATAAAGCCAATGGATGTCTTCAGGTAATCAAAGGATCACATAAGTTAGGGCGTGTGAACCATGGTTTTGCAGGAGAACAAGTTGGAGCGGATATGGTAATGGTTGATAATGCGTTGAAGACCATGGAGCTTGTTTACTGTGAAATGGCATCCGGAGATGCGTTATTCTTTCACAGTAACGTATTACATCGGTCAGAAGCAAACCTTTCAGATCATGCCCGGTGGTCTATTATTTCATGTTATAGTTCTCAATCAAATCTGGCTTATAACGAGACCTCTACCGCCTGGAAGACCCCCGTGGAGGTTGTTCCCGATGAAGCTATTCTTCAATGGAAAGCTGATTCATTATCCAAAGCCGACTTCCTGAAAAAAGAGAATGATCCTGCACTAAAAGAAACCGGGTGGGAAAGTAAAGCAAAAATAAAAGAGTAATTGCCACGGGTTTAAACCCGTGGCAATTTGAAATCTTAATTTAATCGTGGATCAGCCTTTTGTCCAGCCTTCATTGAAGTTATTTTTGGTCTCATCGACCTTGTTTTCAACGGAAGCTTTAACGTCAGCTGCTTTTTCAATAACAGCATCTTTTAAGTGTTCCGCCTTCTGAACTACCGATTGCTTGAAGCTTGCAGCTTTTTGAGCAATAGCGTCTTTAACAGAAGTTGCCTTTTTCACAACTGCCTTCTTCACGGATTTTGCTTTTGCCCCCAGCTTTCTCGCAACGGACTTCTTAGCAGCTTTTTTTACAATTTTCTTTGCAACTTTTTTAGCCATTTTTACAGCCCTCTTAGCTGTTTTCTTAGCGGCTTTTTTTACTTTTTTCTTAGCCATAGCACAATGAGTTTAAGTAGTTATTGGTTGTCCGGGTCAACAGGTTTCTGTTAATCGACATAAAGTTACGTAAGAGTTTATTTTCTAAAATTATTTATTGACATTTTATTTACTGCAGGTCAAATTCATTTTTAACGGACCTTTCTACTTTAAAAATTGAACTGATTGCAGTGTATATTTCAAAATCTTACAGCGTGAGATATGAATAGGAAGTACGGTGTTTTGGTTTTTCTGTCTGTCCTGTCGGTCATAACGTTTCTTGACCGCAATGCCATTTCTCTGGCCGGCCAGCGCATCACCGAAGAATTGGGCCTGACGGAAGGGCAATTTGGATGGATTCTTAGCGCCTTCACCATTTCCTACAGCTTATTCGAGATTCCAACCGGCTTGCTGGGGGACCGGTTTGGGGCCAAAAAAATCTTAGTTCGCGTAGTCTTGTGGTGGTCATTGTTTACTGTCCTCACTGGCTTTGCTGGCGGTTTTGCTTCCTTGTTTCTCATCCGGTTCTTGTTTGGTGCGGGCGAGGCAGGAGCCTATCCCAACACTGCTATCGCCATACGACAATGGTTCCCGGTGATTGAACGGGGTCGGGCACAGGCGGTCATATGGATGGCAAGCAGGATCGGTGGTGCACTGGCCCCCTTTCTGGTTATTCCGCTTCAGATGCAATTTGGGTGGAGGATTTCCTTTTACCTGTTGGGGGCGGTGGGCGCAGTGTGGGCGATCATCTGGTGGTTTGGATATCGGGAGCATCAGGGATCTTCACATTTAACAATCGGCCAGCAAGACGAGGGGAGTAAGTCATCCTGGAGCAAATGGATTAAAAGCAGAAACTTCTGGCTATTGATGTTAATGTATTATTGCTATGCGTCGGGAGTATTCTTCTTTATCTCCTGGCTGCCAAAGTATTTACAGAATGGCCTCGGGATTGCTGAGGATCAACTGGCTTACGCTGCCTCCCTTCCGTTTTTACTGGCTGCTTTCGGCTGCCTGATGGGTGGTTCATTGAGCGACTATCTGGTCACGAAACTTGGACTGAATTGGGGAAGGAGGATAGTACCAATGGTAGGGCTTGGTCTTTCGGGCTCTTCAATGATCGTGGCGGCCTATACCACCAATAACTCGGTAGCGATCATTTTCTTAGCACTGGGTCTCGCCCTTATGGATGTAACTGCACCGGTCTCCTGGGCAGTGGCAACAGACTTAAGCGGCAAAGATAGTGGTGCCGTGACCGGGGCGATGAATACGGCCGGGTTGCTCGGTGGCACGATCACCTCGATTGGGATTGGCTATCTTGTTGCTATGTTTCATAGCTATACAGTGCCCGTAGTTATTTTGGGTATCTTATTAATGGTGGGCGCTTTACTGTGGCTATTGATTAAGGCGGATAAGCAGCTTTAGTGCTGATCTTGTAGGAAACAGATTGATAGAAAAGTGACTGTACTAATTAACATCAACACCTTTTTATTCCTGAAGAATCTTAAACCGGTACGTCCTGTTGACCGATTTCACCTCCAGTAGATAGAATCCCTTTGCAGCATCTGCAAGTGGCAGAAGAATCTCACTCTGATGATCGATGTTTTCAACATTTTTCAAAAGCCTGCCGGATAGATCATACAAATTAATTTCAATTATATCATCTTTTCCTTTTCGGACGGTAACATGCTCTGGAGCTGGGTTGGGATAAACCTGCGGATCACCATCGCCTTTGGCTTTGTCAACCTCGGTGATGAGTTTGTTGATCAGGCCATAGACAACAAGTCTATTTGAAAAAGTGGCCATGTATAGCTTGCCATTAGCAATCGTAGGGTTAACGAATTTGGCATAATTACCCGGTGGATCGCTTGCGTCCATATATGAATTCCATAGCTCTCTGGTAACATTATTGGCATCAAATGCCCGGATGATGCCCGGCCGGACATTGTGGATTGCGTCGCCGGAAGCATGAGAAGCCCAAAGGATCGCGGTACTATCGATTGATCCATTGGAGGAAACAGAAAGTAACGCCCCGTTATTTCCTACTGGTCCCAAGGCACTGCTTGTAGCGAGGTTCGGGATATCAAATGTGTTGGTGATCCTGTTGAATGGCAGAGCAGTCAATGAAGCATTTTCGGACCAGGTGTACAAAAATTCTTTGGCAAAACCCTTATAATAACTAAGGGATGACCGCAAGAATTTATTTCTTCCAAGGTCAATGGTTTGCTTTACGTTATTCGCGCCTGCATTGAATCCGCCCAGGTTATTCCGATCCATCAAAAACAGGTATCCATCCTTGGAGCCCGAAACAACCCAATTCGAATTTGGTATTAACAACATAGCGGTAACCCCAAAATCGAGATCGTTACTTTCCAAGTGTGCGTAGTTGGAAGGTGTGAAGAAACTAGCCACCGACAAACTGTTTCCAGAAAGCGTGAGTTTAAGAGCGCTCTCACCCCGGTTGATGGGATTGCTTTCATTGCCAGTAGTACCCACCGAGCCATTTCCGGTCGCCAGGTAGATATTTCCAAATTCGTCAGCCGAAGGCCCGGCGCCGCTCATCCATATACCAGCTTCGCGACCCGCTGGCGTGGTATTATAAACCACTGTTTGTTGCAACGTGTTTGTGTTATAACCGAGTAACCAGCCATGATAAGGATCCCAGTCGCAATGAGAAGCGAAACCGATGTACACGGTTCCATTTAACAAAAGCAATCCCGGACGCTGATTTTGTTTTTGTGAATGGAAACTGATTACACCGGATACCGAACCATCTCCATTTCCATTTGCCTGCGCCGAAATAAGTATTGGGCTGCCTGCCTTTTCACTGCCAGTGCGAATATCAATGGCATGAAGAAACTGTTGAAAAGTTGTACCGGTAACATTCCTGGCAACTACAAAAAGGGTTTGTGATACGGTATCGATAACAGGGGTTCCGACAATGCCCATGTTTCCGCTGAAGTCAGTGTAAGACCCTCCACAAGCACCGGTCATGTCTGTGTTCCTCACAGCCCGGGCGCCGGCCGGCGACAGGTTCTTTTGCCAATAGGGTGCGGACACGCTTGTGAGATCTGCATCAAATGCATAAAGGGTATTATTGACAGTAGCCACATACACCACATTATGTGATGAATTATTAATCGTGACATTTGATACTACGAGTGGCTGTGCATAAACCTGGTCGTCTACCGGCCGGGTAAAGATTATTCCAAAAGTATTCTTACTGACGTTTTTGGTGGTGAGGATTGTCTCATGTTTATTCCAACCCGTTCTTCCAAGATTGTTGTGTTGTGTATGAACATTAACTTGGCCAACAACCGAGTCAATCAGAAAAAAGGTGAAAGTGAAGAAGCTCAGGATTTTCATGACCAAAAGTACATAATTATGAATCGCTCTCAGCGTTTCATAATTTAGAAAGAGTCATCAAAATATTGGGTGTCTGGTTTCAAATGTAAGGGTCAGTATTTTTTATAAGCTGACCAAGATTTTAATCCGAAGTAAAAGACGCATCATCAAAGTAAACGGTGCCTGTTGTATTGGGTAACATGAAAAGAAAAACCGTAAAACTGGTGATATCACTCCTTGCCTTCAGTGTTACCGTATAGTCTTTCCAGTCGAACGTGCCATTGATGGCAACGGATGTCTGAGTACTTTCAAGTTGTGCTTGCACGGTGCCACTATATGCACCGATGGCAATCGCAGCCCCGTTCCCTGTTAGGTTTGCAGCTTTAATTTTGATCTTGAGAATCATATTCCTTCCGGGAGAAATGTGGACTACCTGAACCAATACGTTTTGCCCCCAATAGGCGAAGTCAGTGGGGTTTTGTGTAGTGGCGCTGATTTTGAGCGAATGTGTTGGAGAGAATGCTTGTTCCAGGGACCAATCAAATTGAAAAACATTGCCTGATTTAAGGACGGATTTCTCAAACCAATTTGAAGGTTGGCTTGATCCGGTTTCGATAGTGGGGTTACTCAGGAATTCAACTGACGTACTAATCGGCTGAGGGTCGCTCTTTTTGCAACTCGAATTGAGAGAAATTGCGGCCAGTAGAAATGAAAGGAGAACCAGTTTGCGGGGTTTCATGGTCATATTCACGATGAAAAAAAATATTTTAACTGAAACGGAACTTCCCAAAGGTAGAGAGGAAGCGTCTAAATAAGTCACACGATACTCAAACATAATTTTTTATCTAAACGACACTAGCAGGCGTAAAGCCTTCCAAATCGTTGAGGCCATGGACTATTTCAAACTCGTTACCTGGGAAGCCATTAGTGCCGCATTGGGTTCAATAACTCTTTTGTCTGGGGGATCATGGCAACTGGTTAATTGTTCATTAATTTTATAAAAAAGACCGTGTGAGGCTATGAGAATAAATCAAATTCTACTCCTACTCTTTATTTTGGTGAGCCCGGTTGGATGCCGGAATGAAAAAGTCCAAACGACCCAAAATGATGTCTTTCTCGATTCTTTGTCGAAGGACACGTTTCACTACTTCTGGGATTTGGCGAATCCTGAAAACGGATTGATCCCGGACCGGTGGCCCACTCCCGGTTTTTCGAGTATTGCATCCACAGGATTTGGATTGACATCCTATCTGATAGGAGTGGAGCGTGGGTACATCACGCGGGAGCAAGCGGCATTGCGGGTTCTGACAACACTGCGTTTTTTTTACCAGGCTCCAAAAGGGGACAGTGTAGCGGGCGTAACGGGCAATCATGGGTTCTTCTATCACTTTATCGATATGAACACAGGTTTGCGATTTCGGCAAGTAGAACTTTCTACCATTGATACAGGATTGCTTATCGCGGGAATACTTTCCTGCCAGACCTACTTTGATGAAGAAAATGAAACGGAAAATGAAATCCGGACGTTGGCCGACAATCTTTACAAGGGCGTGGAATGGGATTGGGCGATGAACGGAAAAGAAACAATGAGTATGGGGTGGCATCCGGAAAGGGGATTTCTAAATGCCTCCTGGCAAGGGTATAACGAAGGAATGATCCTCTATATAATGGGTTTGGCATCACCCACGCACCCGATTAATTCGGGGACCTGGACGGGATGGACAAAAACATACCAATGGGCAACCTACTATGATCAGAAACATGTGAATTTCGGTCCGCTCTTTGGGCATCAATATTCGCACATGTTCATTGACTACCGCGGGATAAAAGATGCCTTCATGAATCAAAAGGGAATAGACTATTTTGAAAATTCAAGAAGGGCTACGTATGCCAACCGTCAATATTGTATTTCAAATCCTGGTGGGTGGATCGACTATGGAGCGAACATGTGGGGTCTTACAGCCTGTGATGGACCCGGCAACGAGTTTAATTCCAATCCGAATATATCGTATATGGGTTATAGCGCGCGCGGGGCGGCCCAATGGTACACCCAAGACGACGGCACCATTGCCCCCACAGCAGCGGGCGGATCCATCCCCTTTGCTCCGGAAATCTGCATTGCAGCCCTGAAGGAAATGAATAGGAAATTGGGTGACAAGCTGTATGGAAAGTATGGCTTTAAAGATGCTTTCAATTCGTCGATAATAAACAAAGACGGTACCAGGGGTTGGATCGACAATGACTACATTGGGATTGACCAGGGCCCCATTGTTATCCAGATTGAAAATTATAGAAACGGATTTGTCTGGGGGCTTATGAAAAAAAATCCATATATAATTGACGGTTTAAAAAAGGCTGGATTCAAAGGTGGATGGATTGAAAAATATTGATGTGATGAGCCGAACGTTGCTTGTCCTGCTGTTTTCATGCACGGCTGCTCCAGCGTTCAATCAGGTACTGACAATCGATGAGAATACGGACGAGAAAATCCTGTACCTGCACGAATTGGAATATCTGGTTGACTCGACGAATACGCTTGCCTTCCCCGAGATTTCAGGCTCATTATTCAGAGAAAAATTTGAGCGAAATGATTCGTATCAAAACAAGAACTTTCTTGTTAATGTTTCTTATTGGATAAGGATTCCTATTCATCACATTCCGGAAGCAAAAAAGGTCTGGCTCCTTGAATTTTACGACCAGACAATCGACTACATCGATGCATTTGTTCCGACGGAGGAAGGGGCCTATTCCCATCTGAAAATGGGGGATCATTATCCCTTTACGCAACGTACCTTTCTTCATAAGAATTTCGAAGTCCAACTGGACATGCGCAAGGACACCACGGTGTCGTACTACTTCAGAGTAAGATCGCATGAATTTGCCGATATCCGAATAGCCTTCCGGTCGGAGAACAGGTTTATCTACTATGCGCTAAATGAGTATTTCCTTTACGGAACATTTTACGGAATGATCTTCATCATTGCCTTGTACAACTTTCTGGTGTATCTGGCGATTCGTGAGATTAAGAATATCTATTACATTTTATACATCCTCAGTGTTGGTTTTTATGCATTGAGTCTTGACGGCATCGGCTTTCAATACCTCTGGCCCCATCATCCTGAATGGAATGACTATGCCATCGGGATATCGCTCTATTCGGTTATACTGTGGGCGTTGATTTTTACCAGGAGGTTTCTCAGCACCCGGGCAAAATCCCCGCATTTGGACAGAATGTTGAAGCTGATGATTGCTGCCCGTTCTGCTGTTTTTGTTTTCGAATTAATCTTTTATCCCGAATTTTTCACCTATCGAGTGATCGAAATCATTCCACTCTCGCTTATTTTTTATACAGGCATAAAGGTCTGGATGAGGGGCTACCGGCCAGCTAGATTTTTTGTTATTGCTTATGGATTATTGCTTGCTGGTTTTTTGTTAAGGAGCCTTGTCTATTTTAATATTTTGTCTATTACAACTATTTCACACTATAGTCTTCATTTCAGTTTTGTAATTGAGATGCTCTTTCTGACGTTCGCACTTGGTGACCGGATCAGAATTTTAAAGAACAACCGTGATCGGGCGTTGAAAAGAATAATTTATCAGAATGAGATTAATCTACAATTGAAAGATAAGGTCAACCGTGAACTGGAAGAGAAAGTGGGGGAGCGCACTGTTGAGTTGAACGCCATGAATAGCGAACTGGCGGAGAGTAATCAAAAACTGATGGTGCAATCCGGTGAGATCAATCAGATAAATTCGCTTTTGGACCTTGACAACTGGAAGCTGAAGAATAAAGTAAAGGAAGTTCTCGAAGAGCGATTACACGAGACGGCCATGAGGTATGATGAATTTAAAACGCTGTATGCGGATACACTCGCCTGCCACCGCTTCCTGGAGACATTGAAATGGGCGAATGGTTTTCATTGCAAGCGATGCGGTAACGAAAAATATTTCGCGGGGGCCCAGAAATTTGGAAGGCGCTGTACCCGTTGTGGATACAATGAGTCTATCACCTCCTATACGATATTTCACGGAATCAAATTTTCCATCGAGAAAGCATTTTATATTGCCTATGTGGCAGTCATTGGGAAAAAGGAAATTACCCTGGAGTGGCTCGCTTCAAAAGTTGACCTGAGGATAAACACCGTTTGGAGTTTCCGGCGAAAGGCCATCGAACGCATAAAAGAGCTCGAGGAAAATGGCAGAAGACCTACGGCTAATCGCTGGGAGGAGGTTGTACTATTTAGGGAGAATGAGACCAGGCCAGGACTTAAAAAGCCCAAGACGATGGGCCGGGACAAGGCTTGATTGACTCCCTATTAAGATCGCGATTAATACTTTGTTTTTAATCAGCAAAGTTAAGCAAATGATTTCTTCAAAAATGCTGCACAACCGTTTGAATCAATGTTTTTAAAGCGCTAAAATAACTTGTTTACAACCGGTATATTGCCCCCGTATTTCGTCGATTTAATCAAAAATATTCTCGTTTAAACTTGACTTAACTGTAAATTCAGGTAGGCATATAAGCACTGGCCAGTATAGTGTCTAAATTTTTTCTTTCAGTATGAGTAAAGAATTGTTAATCAATGTCTTACCCAAGGGTGCAACTCAATTTAGAACAGGCTTATGTATAAGACTTTACTGACCACTTGTTTTTTCCTTTTATTAACTGCTTTCGTGATGGCCCAAACCCGTACGATCAAAGGCAAAGTTACCTCAGCCGAAGACAATCAGTCTCTTCCCGGTGTTAATGTGCTTGTCACGGGCACTACCAAAGGAACCGTCACAGATGTGGAAGGGGCTTATTCACTTGATTTGCAGACAGGCGAAACCGCCATTAGCTTTTCTTTCATTGGTTACAAAACACAAACTATTGAAGTAAGTGCCCGCACTACCATTGATGTTGTTCTTCAGGTTGATGCCGAAATACTGGATGAGGTGGTGGTTGTGGGGTATGGGGTTCAAAAAAAGAGCGACCTCACCGGTGCGATATCATCTGTTAAGGAATCGGATATTACCAGGATACCTTCTTTCAACGCGGCGCAATCGCTGCAAGGGAAAGTGGCGGGAGTTCAAGTATTTAATTCATCCGGACAACCTGGTGCTTTGCCGATTATACGGGTACGTGGTGTTGGAACATTCAATAATTCGTCACCAATCTATGTCGTTGACGGTGTGATATTGGATGATATCTCCTTTTTAAATGCCGCGGATATTCAGTCCATGGAAGTTTTGAAAGATGCATCGTCTACTGCCATTTTTGGATCGCGTGGTGCGAATGGCGTCATCATTGTGACTACGAAACTTGGAAAAGCAGGACAAGAGAAGACGGTAGTCTCTGTGAGTAGTGAATACAGTGTTCAGCAAGTAGGGAAAACGATTGATCTGCTGAATGGTAAAGATTTTGGAGCAATCACCAATGAAATACTGCCCAATACGTATAACAATCTGAGTGCATTGCCTAACACCGATTGGCAAAAGCTGATATTTCGAAATGCGCCTATCCAAAATTATCAGATATCCATCAGTGGCGCCTCACCCAAGTCCCAATTCTATTTTGGTGTGGGCTATTTCAATCAGCAAGGGATCATTCCTAAATCAAGTTATGAAAGGATTACCTTAAAGTTCAATAACACCTATACACTTTCCAAGAGTGTAAAACTTGGTAACAACATCACGCTAGCCCCTTTTCAACAACAAGTTGCTCCTGATGTGGTGTATTCCGCGTATCGAGCCCAGCCATTGAGAGTTCCTTATTATAATGACGGCACATTTGGTGCAGTTCCAAATGTTGGTAACCCGTTGGCTCAGCTTGCTTATTCCAATAACTTTAATAAAGGGCTACGGTTAGTAGGAAATGTTTTTGCCGACGTCACCTTCCTAAAAGATTTTCTTTTTCATTCCAGTTTTGGTGCGGACTTACAGTTTAACAAGAGCAACGACTTTACGCCGGCGTATACAGTTTTCAATCCTGATGGCACACCCAATCAGCAGCAAAACCTGCTGAGTTCCCTGGGGAAAGGATCTTCAAATTCGTCAACTTGGATTTGGGAAAACACCGTCACGTTTAATAAACAGATCGGAGACCACCGTATTAATATTCTCGGTGGATACACCATGCAGGAAACTTCAAATGAATTTTTAAATATTCGTGGAAGTAATATCATACGCGATCTGCCAGAGTTGAGATATTTGAACAATCCGCTTTATTTTTATGACCCAACAAGTAATCCAGTTGTTAATAACTTGGCCAGTATCAATAATGGCGTCGATGCGAATCTGTACTATTCCTTGATCTCCTATTTGTTCCGCGTCAATTATACGTTAAAGGATAAGTACCTGTTTACGGCCTCCTTCAGAAGAGACGGTTCAACCAAATTTTCCAAGGCTAACCGTTTTGGAAACTTTCCCTCGGTTGCGGTTGGGTGGAATACCATGAATGAAAAATTTATGCAAGACGTCAAGTTCCTTACCAACCTTAAAGTGAGGGCAAGCTGGGGAGCCATTGGAAACGAGAAAATTAATTATCTGAAACAGTATTCTCTCGTTACCGCAAACGGTGCAACGAGCCCGGTATTCGGGAAGGGTAACAACCTGAATTCGGGCGCCACCTTTGATGTGAGTGGCAACCCAAACCTGATATGGGAAACAACCTATCAAACTGATATTGGCCTGGAGGTTGGTTTTTTAAACAATCGGCTAACGGGTGAATTTGATTATTTCAACAAGCAGACAAAAGACATTCTCGTGCCGTTGCGCACCCAGGGTTATTTTGGAAATGGGAACGGCGCACTGATTACGGTTAACGCAGGTACTGTACTGAACAGAGGCTTCGAGTTTAATGTTGCATGGCAGGATGAGGTCAAAGGCGTAAAATATAGAATTGCATTTTTAGGAAATACCCTGCACAATGAAGTGCTCGCTGTCGGCGGCACAAAAGGAATTGACTCAACGCTGGTAGGAGGTTTTCTGGGCAGTGGTCAGCCTGCGACGCTCAGCAGGGTAGGCCTTCCTATCGGCTCGTTTTATGGATTTAAGACCAACGGTGTTTTCCAAAATGATGCGGAGCTTAAAGCATATCCACATGATTCAAATGCCGGTGTAGGTGATCTTCGGATTGTTGATGTTAACAAAGATGGAAAGATCACGGATGCCGACCGAACGTACATTGGCTCTCCGATTCCAACTTTTATTTATGGATTTAATTTTCAAGTTGGATGGAAGGGCATTGAACTTACCACCGATTTCCAGGGCCAGTACGGAAACCAAATCTTAAATGGTAAAGAAATCGTCCGACCCGACCCGTACAATTTTGAAAAACATGTAATCAACCGGTGGACAGGAGAGGGAACTTCTGCCACCGAGCCGCGCGCTTCTTTTGGTGGATATAACTATTCAATTTCTGACCGCTTTATCCAAAGCGGGGCGTATATTAGACTCCGGAGTTTAACATTGGCGTACTCGTTGCCAACTGCATGGCTTCAGAAAGTGACACTAAAGAATGTGAAGATTTACGTCCGAGGCACCAATTTATTTACAAAATCAAGTTTTACGGGGTATTCACCGGATTTTGGAAGCGGTGACGTATTGTCAAACAATATCGACAACGGTACCTACCCCGTGGCTAAAGTATATTCTGTTGGACTCAATGTCACTTTTTAATTTTTCCATATGAGAAATTTTAGAAAAAATACATTCAAGAACACAAGTCGGTTCGTTCTGCTAGCTTTATTTATTTCCGTTGGGTGCCAGGACTTTCTTGATAAGAAACCACAGGGACAATTATTGCAAGCATCGTTTCCGGTTTCTGCAAGTGACGCGCTCCTCGTCGACAACGCAGCATATGCCTCCCTCCGGAATTGGTACTTTCATTCAGGTGGGTATCCTATTTTGGATATCATGTCCGATGATGCCCGCAAGGGGAGTAGCCCGGCGGATCAACTAAACACAATTGGTCCTTACGACAATTTCACCATCAACACCAAGCAAGACGGGCTGGACCGCTGGTGGAGTGCAGCCTACCAAAGTATCAGGAGTGCCAATGTGGTGATCAAGTATGTTCCCACAATTACCATGAGTGACTCGATGAAGAATCAGTATTTGGCAGAGGCGAAGTTCTTGAGAGGCCTTGTTTATTTTGATTTGGTGAGGGCCTGGGGTGGCATACCGCTGGTAACGACTCCAGATCCGCCTCTGGGATTGGGTAATGCTACAGCCGATGAAATTTATGCCCAGATAATTGAGGATCTGAATTTTGCGGTTGCGCACCTCCCTAAGCAAAGTGCTTATTCTCCCAGCAATCTGGGCCGTGCTACTCAAGGGGCAGCCAATGCGTACCTCGCCAAAGCCTACCTTTTCAGGAAAGATTATGTCAATGCCGAGAAGTATGCGCTGGAGGTAATTAATTCCGGACAATATTCCCTGGAACCAAATTTTAATAATGCGAATGGACTGGCTGGCAACTTTGGAGTAGAATCCATTTTTGAAATTGGGGCTCTTCCAAATGATGGTAATGAAAATGGCGGTGACCAGTACGCGAACACGCAAGGGATAAGAGGTTCACCAAATCGTGGCTGGGGCTTCAACCGTCCCTCCATCAACCTAATAGATTCTTTCGAACCAAATGATCCCCGCAAAGATGCGACTGTAATATTTCTCGGAGAAGTACTCGATGGCGTTCCAACAGTGGGCGATGCAACATGTCCGGATACAACCAAAGTGAACGGTGTCATCATCGAGATAGAATGTTACAACCAAAAGATCTGGGTGCCCGGAAATAGTATAAGTTCCGAATGGGGACATCACCGTCGTCTGATGCGGTACGCCGATGTTTTGTTGATGGAGGCAGAGGCATCAAATCAAAATGAAAAGACTGCGCAGGCCTTGATTTATCTGAATAAGATCCGGCTACGTGCACGCGGGGGAAACTTGGCAATACTCCCGGACATTACGGAAACCAATCAAGGGTTACTACGGGACATAATTTTGAATGAACGAAGACACGAATTGGCAATGGAAGGTCACCGGTTTTGGGATTTAGTGCGAACCGGTAAGGCCGCGGAAGTATTAAGTCCGTTGGGTTATACGAGCAGGTATGACCTGCTACCGATACCTCAGACCCAGCTTGATCTTTCACAAGGGCGCTTAAAGCAAAATACAGGATGGAATAATTAGAATAATTAATTAAGTAGATAGAACAACAGTAACTTTTTAAACCAAATAAACTCAATCAATCAATTATGAAAAAAGTAAAATTAATTCTGACAATGGTTCTGGCGGCCGGGATGGTCGCTGTGTTCCTGGAGAGTTGTAAGAAAGACGCTGCGGCCCCAAGCCCGTTGAAGCTGGTAAGTCTGAAGACTGGGGATGGTACAGCATTGGATGGCGCTACAGCAGCCACGGGTATCGCTACAAATGCAACAGTTGTCGCAATATTTGATAAGGAAATTGATCCAACAACGGCCACGATAACCAATATTGCGCTCGTAGTAGGAGGTGCTGCAGTACCCAGTACGGTTACAACGAGCGGTGTTACTGTAACAATTGCACCATCAGCTGTTTTAGCAACCGGTACCAATTACACTGTTTCTGTTGCTCCCACACTGAAGGCAAAGGATGGCGGTCCCGCGACCTCAACTGAATTTACGTTCAAAACATTCGGACGCGCGAATGTTGTTCCTCCGCAATCTGCCAGTCAACTTTCTTATTTTCCTTTCACAGGAAACATGAATGATGAAGTTGGAACCCACACACCGGTAACGGCAGATGTTAAGAATTTGGCATTTGTTGCTGACAGGTTTGGGTTTGCAGGCTTAGCCGGTGACTTCAATGGTACAACAACGCTCGTTGAAATTCCAAATGGTGAGCAGTACCTGGCCAACAATGACTTTACCCTGAGCTTCTGGATCAAAGCCAATTCAACCAAGAATGGCCAATTTGTATTGGGACTTGGTGCATGGAAAGGATTTCAATTTGAAATTGCAGGCGATTGGGCATGGGTTAAGTTAGCCAGCCAGTATAACGAAGGTGGCACGGCTGCCGATTCAGAGGATAACTTCTTTCCTGGAACTGGTGAAACAAAGGATAATACAGGATGGCAAGGTTGGACCTTCAACAAAGATGTACTACCTCATGGTGGAGGTATAGGGACTACGTACTTCAAAGACAAGTGGTGTCATGTGATATGCACGTATCAGGCATCTACTAAACTTGCTACCATGTACCTGAATGGAGAAAAAGTGAAACAACACGATTTCAACTTATGGCCAACTGGCGATGCGAAAAGAAACATTACCGGTGTGAAATTTGCAGGTAATTTAACAGGCGGCGGAAATAAACTGGCCCTTGGTTTTATCCAGGGAAGCTTAAACCGGATTATTAATGATACCTGGGCAGATCCTGCAGATCCTTTGAACAATCATTTCAAAGGTGTTATGGATGATGTACGCATTTTCAAAGTGGCGCTAACTGCTTCGGAGGTCACAACACTTTATACAGCAGAAAAACCTTAGTAAGAGATTGGGTTTATATTGTTTAGTTTGAGTTTTTTCAGGGGTTTCCGGTATACGCCGGGAACCCTTTGATTATTTTTTTGTCAATTTCGAGTACCTGTTTACCCAATGAAGCCGTTTATTTATTCCCTGCTCTTTGCTTTATTGATCGGACTTATAAGCTGTAATAAGTCCGATTCACAAAAAACGACTTCTCAAAAACTTCAAATAACCGGCGGTCAGATTGGATCTTTCAACCTCAACACCACGGATTTTACAAAAAATACGGGCGTTACAACTGATCAGCCAATCGTCATTAGTTTTTCATTCATTCTGGATATAACTACGGTCACCGCTTCTTCTTTTACAGTATCACAAGGAGGCAGCCTGGTCGATCTTGATTTTGCATTTATCGATAATAACAAAACCATTTCGGCGCGACCGAAACAAAATCTTCTGAACAGTCAAAAATATACCCTGACGCTCACCAATGCAATTAAAGGGTCTTCAGGGGAACAATTTCCTGGAACTTTGATTGAATTCACCACTGCAACTCCGCCACTTCAAATTATTTCATTGAAAATTGGAAATCAATCTGTTCCACCTTCCGGCAACATCACCGATGTTCCATTGACGAACCTGTTAGTTGAAATAAATTTTTCTTCCCCTGTAAATGCAGCATCCATAACGAGCCAAAACGTACAAATTATAGGTCCTAATAACCCGACCATTTCATTTTCCCTTCAGGATTCAGACAAGAAATTATTGATAACTGTCGGACAACCACTTCAGCATTTTACCCGACACCGCGTATATCTTTCAGATCAGGTGCGTGGCAAAAACGGCGAGCCATTTGTAGTCTATGTTCGGGAATTTTTTACAGCGATTGACCCAACGCCAAAATACCCCGTAGTTTCCGACAATACTTTGCTCACGCTTGTTCAACAGCAAACGTTTAAATATTTCTGGGATTTTGGTCATCCTGCATCTGGTCTGGCGCGCGAACGTGACACGTCTGGTGATTTGATAACTACAGGCGGTTCAGGTTTCGGCCTGATGGCAATCATCGTAGGAATGGAGCGTGGTTTCATAACCCGCCCGGATGGCGTACTCCGCCTGAAGAAAATCGTAACGTTTCTTGAAACGGCTAACCGCTTTCATGGAGCCTGGCCTCACTGGATGAACGGGAATTCGGGTAGTGTAATTCCTTTTGGCACCAAAGACGACGGCGGTGACCTGGTTGAAACCTCCTTCCTGGTTCAAGGCCTTCTTACCTTCCGCCAATATTTACTGCCGGCCGATACGGTTGGTAATAATCTCATCAGACGGATCACAAAACTGTACGAAACAGTAGAGTGGGATTGGTATCGCAAAAATGGGAACAATGTTCTTTACTGGCATTGGTCGCCCACGTATCAATGGGATCTGAACTTTGCATTATCTGGCTACTTTGAAGAGCAGATCACGTATTTTTTAGCTGCCGCCTCGCCAACACATTCAATACCGAAAAGTGTATATACGAATGGCTTTGCAAAGAATGGAACAATTGTGAAGAACAACACCTTCTACGGATATACATTACCGCTGGAAAGCCCGTCTCCGCTGTTCTGGGTGCATTATTCCTACCTCGGGCTCAATCCTCATTTCTCAGATGACTATGCCAACTATTGGACTCAAAATGTAAACGCCAGTTTGATCAACCATGCTTATTGTGTGGCAAACCCCAGGAACTGGGTAGGTTATAGCGATGAGTGTTGGGGACTTACTGCGAGCGATAATCAAACCGGATACTCAGCTCATTCACCCGGCAATGACCTCGGTGTGATCGCGCCAACTGCTGCACTATCTTCCTTTCCTTATACTCCTGTAGAATCAATGAAAGCACTAAAGTTTTTTTATTACACAATCGGGGATAAGACCTGGGGAACATATGGTTTCTATGATGCCTTTAACACAACAGCAGGGTGGTATGCCAATTCCTACCTGGCCATCGACCAGGGGCCGATCATTGTGATGATTGAAAATTACAGGACGGGTTTGCTATGGAATCTTTTTATGTCGTCGCCGGAGGTACAGCCAGCCATGACCAAGCTCAATTTCAATTGAAAACAAACTAAATCCCCGAGGTGTTATGCAAAAATTCCTTACGCTCATTTGCCTGGTGGCGCTGTTGACCGCATGCAGTAAAGAAAATCAAACCAATCGTGTTGATTCAAGAATTGACTCCCTCATCAACGTGATGACCCTGGAAGAAAAGGTAGGCCAACTTTCGCTATACACCAGTGATTGGGATGTTACCGGCCCCACCATGCGACAAGGTTATAAAGAGGATATAAAAAAAGGACGGGTTGGCGCCATTTTTAATGCGTTCACGGCTAAGTACACACGCGAACTTCAGGAGATGGCGGTGAAAGAAACCCGTCTGCACATTCCCTTGATTTTTGGTTACGACGTGATACATGGCCACCGAACCATTTTCCCAATTCCACTCGGTGCTGCTGCCAGCTGGGACATGGAAGCCATTGAAAAGTCGGATCGAATAGCCGCCGAAGAGGCTTCTGCTGAAGGATTGCATTGGGCCTTTTCTCCAATGTTGGATATTGCGAGGGACCCTCGTTGGGGTAGAATAGCCGAAGGTGCAGGGGAGGATACCTATCTCGGTTCTCGAATTGCGGAGGCACGCGTCCGGGGATTGCAAGGAAAGGGCGTCGGTGAATTGAACTCGGTCATGGCGTGTGTCAAACATTTTGCGGCGTATGGTGCCGCGCAGGCCGGCCGTGATTATCACACAGTGGACATGTCGGACAGAATGTTTCGTGAAGTTTACCTTCCTCCCTATGCAGCAGCAATAAAAGCTGGCGCCGCCACGGTGATGTCTTCTTTCAATGAATTTGATGGTGTACCAGCTTCCGGCAGTAAATATTTAATGACCGATTTGCTTCGTGGGGAATTGAAGTTCAATGGATTTGTCGTCAGCGACTACACTTCCATTATGGAAATGATTCCACACGGTGTAGTAGCAGATACTGCTTCTGCTGCAGCGCTCGCCCTGGAGGCAGGTGTGGACATGGACATGCAGGCGGGCTTTTACGAGGAAGCGCTTGGTAAACTGGTAAAAAAGGGTACGATCAATGAACAATTAATTAATACCTCTGTAAGAAGAATTCTTAAAAAGAAATTTGAACTGGGTTTGTTTGATGATCCGTATCGCTACAGCGATGTCGAACGTGAGAAAAATACGGTGATGAAGCTTGAGTTTCTGGAAGCTGCACGCGACGTGGCGAGGAAGTCCATTGTCCTCCTAAAAAATGGCCAGTTGCCGAGACAGGAAAAACTGTTGTTACCCTTATCGAAAGAGGTAAAACAGCTTGCCGTAATCGGACCCCTGGCCGATGCCAGGAAAGAAATGATAGGATCGTGGTCCGCTGCCGGCGATTGGAAAAAATCCGTTACGTTACTGGAGGGTATTAAGGCAGCCGTTTCCCCGAAGACCAATGTACTCTTTGCCAGGGGCTGCAACATCAGTGATGATTCAACCACCTATTTCGCTGAAGCTGTGCGAGTCGCTGATAAGGCGGATGTAGTGGTGCTGGCACTTGGTGAGGGAGCCTGGATGACAGGCGAAGCAGCCAGCCGCGCGTCACTCGCATTACCTGGAGTGCAACAAAAGCTGGTCGAGGAAATAGCTAAAACCGGCAAACCCATTGTTGTCGTATTGATGAATGGCCGCCCACTCACTATCAACTGGATTGCGGGGCACATTCCTGCAATTCTGGAAACTTGGTTCCTCGGCACCCAGGCAGGCAATGCAATCGCGGATGTATTGTTTGGTGATTTCAATCCTTCCGGGAAACTGCCGGTTACATTCCCCCGTTCGGTGGGCCAGATACCGATTTTTTATAATATGAAAAATACGGGACGTCCTATGGATCGCAACAATAAGTACACATCAAAATATCTGGACGAGGAAAATGAACCACTTTACCCATTTGGTTTCGGACTTAGCTATACCACCTTTGAATACGGCGCAATCAAACTACTGAAAGAGCATATTACCACACAAGATGAACTTACGGTATTATGCAAGGTAACGAATACAGGTACCAGGGCAGGTGAGGAAGTGGTGCAACTATATGTAAGAGACCTTATTGGATCGGTGACCAGGCCGGTGAAAGAGCTTAAGAAGTTTCAAAAAATCACGCTGCAACCGGGAGAGTCCAGGGAGGTGTCATTTACGTTATCTATACAAGACCTGGCGTTTTACCGATCGAATATGAGCTTCGGTACTGAGCCAGGAGACTTTCACGTTTTTATAGGCGGTAATTCGCGCGACACGAAGGCCGCTAAATTTGTGTTGGATTAACCTATGGAAGCAGTTTCTCAAATCAATCGAGAAAGCAACGCAGCATCGTTTGAAAGAAAACTGCATTCTTTTAAGGGACTTGGTATATACACCCGGGTTGTGAATGGCATTAAGATTCATGCGATCATCTCTGGCTGGTTCAAGATTAAAAACACACATTACAATTCAGACCTTGGACCTTACTTTGTTCTTTTCGACCCAACGTGGACGGAATGGTTGCCCATATTCTGTTGGGTCATTGAGCATCCTGAAGGAACCATTGTAATTGATACCGGCGAAACTACATTGGCTAATAGTCCCCTGTATTTGAGTCATACCGGATTCAATGGTTGGTTTAATAAGCAAATTACCCGGTTCAATGTTATCGAGCGGAGCGAAGTAGGAACTCAATTGAATTCGCTGGGTATTCAGGCAGAAAATGTGCGTTGGGTAGTCTTGACGCACCTGCACATTGATCATACAGGGGGCCTGAAGTACTTTCCTAAGTCGGAAATAATTGTGTCTCATCAAGAGTTCGTCAAACCGTATTACGCTGTGGAGCAAACTCACCCCGCGTGGTTTCGGCCGCACCTGGTGGATTATTTTGATGATGCCGGCAGCACATTCGAGGATGGTTTTGTTTTGACCAAGGCAAATGACGTTATCATCGTTCCCACACCGGGACATACGTTCGGTCACCAATCTGTAATTTTCATGACGCCGGATATCAATCTTTTCTTTGGGGGCGATGCGTGTTTTAGCTTTGATCAACTGCCATCAAGTACGGTTCGTGGAATTAATGCCGACAGTAATGCTTCCAGAAAGACACTGATGAAAATTCATGAATTTTGTAAGCAAAGTCCCACTATATATTTGCCGGGCCACGATCAAAAATCAGTCAACCGGTTTTTTGGAACTCCGCTCGATTTTAATGAGATCAAGCCAGGGTTTGCCTCTGGTGAAGGTGAGTGAGTGTACTACAAAAATGCGGGCACGTAAAGACTGCAAAGATACTGATAGCTAGTGTCATCTTTGAATAAATATCACTCACGCCTTCTGTTGATTTTTTTTCTTGTTACAGCAAATTGGCAAGCTGTAACGATGGCTCAATCGCGCCGCCCGTTTTACAGTCGTGAGGTAAGCCTGGTTTCGGAAAATGATTATTTAGCAATTGAAGATTATTACTACACTGCAGGGCAAGACATACTTTATCGGAGGCTTGTTCAACCGAATTCCAGGTTGCATAGATTCCTGAAGCCTCGAGGGGCCTCCGATTCTTCAAAAATTATTGTTGAGTATCATTACGGCGTCAAGATATATACACCGTACGATATAGATCAAACCAATGGTACAAAGCTTGACCGACCGTATGCAGGTTGGAATTTTGGGAATATTACCATTTCAAATTTTCCATCGATACGGAAGAGTAATCAATACCAATTGGAGATGGGTTTGGTTGGCCCCGTTTCCGGCATGGAAAACCTCCAGCGTTGGATACACGAGCTTACCCACTATACGTTGCCCAAAGGGTGGAAATACCAGATCCCAAACGAGCTGGTTGTAAATGTTTACTATGCACGCTTGCAGAATTGGAGACTTACCAACGACCTTGATATAGTCAGTGAATCCGCTGCTCAGGCAGGCACGGGTAGCAACAAGGTCTCGCAAGAGCTAACGATGCGAGTAATACAATTCAATGACATTGGAAATTCAGTGTTCACTAACAGCCGCCTGAGTTGGGATAGCCGGTCGCAGGGCAGGGGCAGACAATTTGAATTCTTCTTCTTTTTCGGTGCGGGTGTTCAGTATGTTGTTTCCAACATTTTTATCGAGGGTAGTTTGGTTTCCACAAGTAAGAGCCTGTTTACAGCACAGCATGAACCATGGGTACTTACCAGGAAGTATGGATTGATGTTTTCTAAACACGATATTTCCTGGAGTATAACATTCCATCATTTGTCGAAGGAAATGAAAGTTGGTGAATCGCACGATTATGCGAGCCTCGCGTTGTCGGCACGTTTTTAGTCCTACTTTGTCATATTTAGATTTTTTGGGTCACAACGAGCACGAAGATGACACAACGAGCACAACGAAACAGAGCCAATGATCCGTTGGACCTCGATTTCGTAGTGGTTCGTTGTGTTCTTCGTGACCATACTTCTGATTCGCTCTTCGGGCTGCAACCGTATGCTTTTCAATAGATTGCCTGACTTGACAAAGTAGGGCTAGTTGTTTTCGTATAACCGTAATCGATTTTTTAACGCTGTCAATTCTTCATGAAGATTATCTACACGCCTGAGTAAATGAGAAATTGCATCAATGCCTTCCATATTTATATCAAGTTCATAGTGCAAGCGAATTAATTTTTCGAGGTCTTTAATCTGTGTCTTGTAGAGGTAGTTCGTTTCTTCAACTTTGATAATCTCAATTAACCCAAATTCTGTCAAGGAGGTTATAAAAGAAACCTCAATATTATATTGTGTGCATAACAGTTCTACCGGGAGTAAATCGTCATTTTTCATTTTCGCTGATTTTTGATAATTCTCCGAATAATTGTTTTTCTTTCTCAGACAGGTTGGTAGGGAGTTTTAGTTGATAGGTTACATGCAGATCACCAAACTCACCTTCTTTCTTATAAGCCGGAAAACCTTTTCCTTTAAGCTTTACTTTCGTTCCATTTTGTGTTCCAGGTTTCACGGCTAGCTTGACTTGTCCGTCAAACGTATCGATCGTAATGTCACCACCCAGTACGGCCGTGTAAAGGTTTAAGTCAACATCTGTATAAAGATTGTTTCCTTCGCGCCGGAACTTGGTCTGATTGGTGATGGAGAAACTAATGTACAAATCCCCGTGGGGTCCACCGTTGGCCCCGGGACTACCATGTCCGGGTATTTTAATAGTCTGCCCGTTCTCAACTCCTGCTGGAATAGTAAGGCGGATATTTTTTCCGTTTACAGTTAACGTTTGCTTATGGGTTACATACACATCTTTCAAGTCGAGTTGTAATTCTGCATTGAAATCCTGCCCCCTGTATTTTACTTGTCCACCGGCTCTCTGGCCGCGGCCTTCGCCGCCAAACATGGATTCAAAAAAATCTGAAAAATCATGTTCCGAGTACGATTCACCCCTTCTTGATCCTGAGGTTCGTTGCTGTTGTCCCGCCTTTTCAAATTCATCAGCATGTTTCCAATCCTTGCCATGCATATCGTACTTTTTTCTTTTCTCCGGGTCACTCAGGACCTGATTGGCTTCGTTTATTTGTTGAAATTTCAACTTGGCGGCACCGTCATTTGGGTTCAGGTCCGGGTGATGTTTTCTGGCCAATTTGCGATAGGCTTTTTTGATACTATCTTCCGTCGCATTTCTATCCAGCTCCAGTATCTTATAGTAGTCGATAAATTCCATTATTATTTCTTGATGGGAGAGGTGTATACAGAATAGTCTAATTTAAACAATTTCATTCTTTTGATGCAAATAATGGATCCAACCTGAGCATTTTCCGCCAATACTTACTACGCTCATCATTTAGGCGACATAACTCTCGATGTAAACTCTTGTTAATCAACAACTAACATCGTCATAGTGTTGCGCAAGCTACGTAGTACTCAGTAAGCACTGTATAAAAAGGCTTATTTGTAAGATTGAACAAGCAATTAATAAGGTGAAGGTGAAGCGCGTAGTACAGGATGTTGGATGGAGTGGCTATGGCGCGGCGCTTAGAGCGCGTGCCGGTGCGCTCTAATAAGTGTGGAAAATTTCCAGGTTTTTCTCAATGGCGCAAGAATTTCACCCACAAATCATCCTGTTTTCCTTTTCAAACAATTTTGGATTAACCCCTCCATGTACACTTTTAATCCATGTCTGAAAAGTACAAATTTCGGGATCCTGATGGTATGTATTTTGCCACCTCAACCATTGTCGGATGGGTGGATGTATTTACACGTCCTGAGTTGAAACACATCTAAAAATGCGCGTCTGGTTCTTGCGCGATGGGATTGGCGGGTTGAGAGACTTGGACCCACCATGCTATAAGTCTTTAGACTTACCCTTCAGATAATCAATCAGGAAAACTGTCTTATTTCCGGTCGGTTTGTCTTTTCAAGAAATTCACTTCAACGGAGATCATAAAAGCCATCAAGGACAACCCCCAGGAGAGCAGGGAAGGAATTG
>JANXYC010000296.1 GCA_025350305.1 Cyclobacteriaceae bacterium
GATGGCGGATGACGGTGCTGCACGACAGGCAATCACCAGTCTCAATGGATCTGATTTTCAGGGCAAGAGTCTCGTAGTGAATGAGGCACGTCCACGCGAAGAAAGACCTAACAGCTTCCGCAGCAATGGCGGTGGTGGTGGCGGTTTCCGCAGAGGCGGATTCAATCGCGAAGACTAATTAAGATACTACTTCATTAGGATCGAATATTTCAATGCCCCGACTAAACGGGGCATTTTTTTTTGTTCAATCATCATATCTTCCGGGATCAAACGCCTGGAGAGGAACACTGGATTGTTCTTCCAAGGCAATTTCACTCACCAGTTTCCCAGTACCCGGACCCAGGCTCAAGCCCATCATCGAATGACCTGTCGCAACGATCACATTCGCTAATCGACGAGACCGGCCAATGTACGGCAATCCATCCGGCGAACACGGTCGCAGGCCATGCCACACATTTTCCTTCCTTGGGATATCAACTTTCATGTCGGGATAGTAGTTTGGAATCGAATCAACAATTCCCTTCACCCGCTTCATGTTGATCGAATGATCAACGCCAGCAATCTCCATTGTCCCGCCGAAGCGCAAGGAACTCCCCATCGGAGTGACAGCGACACGTGCCTCCAAAAAAATAGTTGGTATCCTGATATTCTTCTCAACATTAGGCAACGAGAAACTATAACCCTTACCTGCCTGCATGGGAAGCCCGATTCCCAGCATTGAACACAGCGCACCCGACCACGAACCCGCCGCCACCACCAACGTATCGATCCCGAAATCACCTTGATCTGTTTTTACTTTCTCGACAAGATTATTTTCAGTATGAAATCCTGTGACAGTAGTATTGGGGTGAAATGTTATCCCCTCTTGCTTCAAATGAAGAATTAATTTTTCAACGAGTACTCGGGGTATCAGGTGCGCATCTCCGGGATAATAAATTCCTCCACGAGCACGCACACGTACATCCGGTTCAAGTTTCTGCAGTTCGGATAGTGAAAGGATATGTGCTTCAACTCCAGCCTGGTTGGCAAGGTGTGCCGTTTCAATCTCCTCCTTCTCTGTTTCAACTCCTTGATACAGCATCAATAGCCCTCGTTCCTGATAGCCAAAATCAAACGGTAGCTCTTTTGATAGTTGTTGATACATGGCCTTGCTGAACAGGCTTAATTCTTTCAATGCGGGAATTGCACGCTCGACATGTTCCTTATTGGAATGCTTATAAAACTGGTAACCCCATTTTACGAGATCTTTGCTGAAGCGCGGCCTGATGTAAAAAGGACTAGTCGAATCGAACATCCACCGGAAGCCCTTTGCAATCATGCCTGGGGCAGCCAGGGGGATGATGTGGCTGGGAACAATCATCCCCGCATTCCCAAAAGAGCAACCCTCCGTTAAGTCACCTTGGTCCAGAATGGTGACCTTGAAACCAGCCTTATTCAAATAATAAGCCGAGCTCAGCCCAAGGATACCGCCCCCAATAATTCCTATCCTTTTCATTTTTATTGTAGATTCTTGATGATGGTTGGCAGAATCCAGTATCTTTTCAATTAGATCACCTGAAATCCATACGCATACGGATCATCCTCAGGGTCAATCGTGATGGTATTATATCCATACACCTTCGCCCAGCCTTCAACACTTGGAATGATGGCCAGTTTACCCGCCAATTCTGTTACTTCCTCTACCCTTCCAATAAATTTTGATCCGATAATACTTTCATGAATAAACGCTTCTCCAAGTTTAATCTTCCCTTTTGTATACCACTGGGCTAGTCGCGCGGAGGTGCCCGTCCCGCAAGGCGATCGGTCGATGGCTTTGTCACCATAGAACACCGCATTGCGGGCTGTGGAATTTGGATCGATTACCTTCCCTGCCCAAAGGATATGACTGCAGCTATTGATAGTTGGATCTTCCGGATGCACGAATTGATATTTTTTATTGATGTCCTTTCGAAGTTCACGACTCCAGCTTATTAATTGATCGGCTGTATAATTTTCCAATCCAGAAAAATTAGCCTGGGAGTCAACAATTGCGTAAAAGTTTCCACCATACGAAACATCCAGCAACAACTCTCCGAGGTCTGGACATTGTGCGGTAATTTTTTCGGCTGCCAAATAGGCTTTCACGTTTTGTATTTTTACCGACTTCACTTTTTTACCTTCCTGTTTGTATTCCACTTTCACTAACCCGGCCGGGGTCTCAAGATTCAAAAAGCCTGATCTTTTAGGAATCACCAACCCTTGTTCAATCGCGATTGTGACTGTGCCGATAGTACCGTGACCACACATTGGAAGGCAGCCGCTGGTTTCAATGAAAAGTACGCCGGTATCATTGGCAGGATCGGATGGAGGGTACAAAATACTGCCACTCATCATATCATGACCACGGGGTTCAAACATGAGTCCCTTGCGAATCCAATCAAATTCGCGAAGAAAGTGCTGGCGCTTTTCACTCATGTTTCTTCCCTCCAGCAAAGGCCCTCCGCCAGCCACCAGGCGAACGGGGTTGCCGCAAGTGTGGGCGTCAATGCAGAAGAATGTTTTACTCATGTTTCATGTATCATTTCAATAATTAACAACGGGAAAAAAGCAATTGACAAGGCTTGTCAATTGATCGTTGTCGACTGTCAACTATTTCCTAATCTCATTATTAAACAATCTCCAAATTCCCATCGGGTTATTTTGTTTCAATTCCGCCGGCAACAGGGCGTCTGGAAAATTCTGGAAGGAAACTGGTCGAACGAATCGTTTGATGGCGTCGGTACCCACGGAAGTAAATCGTGAATCGGTTGTAGCAGGAAAAGGACCCCCGTGATGCATGGATGGACATACTTCCACGCCAGTGGGCACACCATTGATAATAACCCGGCCTGCCTTCTCAATCACCAGCTGAACAAAATCGGCATAATGAAGGAGTTCATCTTCTTCACCAATAATGGTAGCTGTGAGTTGTCCTGGAATTTTGCGCACTGCTGCTTTTAATTCTTCTATGTTTGCTGCTTCCACGAGTAGGGAGTAGGGGCCAAATACTTCTTCAACCAGGGTTGGGTTATTTAAGAAATCAGACGCATGTACGGTTGCCAGTGTTGATTCGCCTTGATTTTCTTTGGGCGCGTCATTCGACGCTGCCTCCAAAGACACGCCCTTTTGCACCAAAGCTTTATCACGGTTTTTCTTATAGTTTGAGGCAATCCCAGGATGAAGCATTGTGCCCGGTGCAATGATCTTCATCCTTTCACCCAGCTGTTTAGCAAACTGATTCAATTCCGGGCTCGTGAGGCTTAACAATAATCCGGGGTTCGTACAAAATTGACCTACACTTTGCGTGATCGAAGCCGCATACATCTCGGCCACTTTTTCACTTCGGGCTTTCAGTGCACCGGGTAAAATAAATACCGGGTTGACGCTGCCCATTTCAGCAAATACCGGGATCGGTTCCGGACGTTGTGTCGCATAATCATACAATGCTTTGCCTCCGGAGAATGACCCGGTAAATCCTACAGCCTTCGTCAATGGATGCTGGACCAATCCTTTCCCTGCTTCAAAAGAAGAACCATGAACATGCTGAAAGGTATGGGATGGCATGCCAATGTTTTTAATTGCGGTTGCGATCACCCCTGCGACTAATTCAGATGTCTTGGAATGCGCCGGATGTGCTTTCAATACCACCGGACATCCAGCGGCCAAGGCCGAAGCTGTGTCAACGCCGGCTGTGGAGTAGGCGAATGGAAAGTTGCTGGCGCCAAAGACAACGACGGGTCCGAGGGGCACCATCATTTTTCGAAGGTCTGGTTTCGGGAGCGGTGCGCGGTCGGGAATAGCAGTATCGATTCGAGCTTCCACCCACGATCCTTCCTTCACGAGTGACGCAAACTGGCGAAGTTGATTGCACGTGCGGGCCCGTTCACCTGCGAGCCTTGCTTCGGGCAGATTGGTCTCTCCCATGGCCGTCTCCAGCAATTCATTGCCCAGGCCTTCAATCCCGGAGGCAATTGCTTCCAGGAAGGAGGCCTTCGCATCACCCGTTACGCGGCGATACAGTAAAAAAGCTTCGTGTGATTTTTTAAGTACGGTATCAATCTCTGCTGTTGAAATGTCTTTAAACATAAATCGGCTGTTTTAATTTTAGATCCACTTCTGGTCGGTCACCGTTTGCTCCACGATGAGATCACCTGTGTGCTTTGTGGATTTTGGTTCCACCAGCATGATTTTTACCTCTTCATCCCTAGTCCATGGTTTATGCTCCACTCCTTTTGGCACGACTAGAATTTCGCCTGGTTTTGTAGCAATGGTCTTATCTCTAAAATCCATCATCAACGTTCCCTCCAACACAATAAACAACTCATCTTCATGATCATGTTTATGCCAAATTAGTTCTCCTTTCACCTTAGCGATCTTAATATAATTCTCATTCAATTCTCCAATGATGTAAGGATGCCAATGCTCTGAGAACTTGTTGAATTTTTCTTTCAGATTTACGTGCATGATTGAGAGATTAATGATTACACAATAAAAATTTCAGATTGCTGGACTAAAATGGATTGGTTATAACTTCTTGTAGTCGGGAAGGGATGGTCGGCTGGCGATACCGTCACGGATTATCCTGAGGATGCGTTCACGTTCAGAGCCTACCAATGTTAAACGTGGAGCACGAACATTTTCCGATCCAATCCCTGTTTCTGTCTCCGCCAACTTGATGTATTGCACTAGTTTGGCATGAATATCCAGTTCTAAAATAGGAAGAAACCAACGGTAGATCGTCAATGCTTCTGCAATCCTGCCGGCCTTAGTCAGTCTGTATATCGCGACTGTCTCGGCTGGAAAGGCGCAAACAAGGCCTGCAACCCAACCATGAGCACCCATCAACAATTCCTCCATTGCCAATGGATCAACACCACACAAAATCTTAAAGCGATCACCAAAGCGATTAATCATCCGCGTGACGTTACTCACATCGCGGGTAGACTCTTTCACCGCCTGGATAGTGGGTACTTCTGCCAGTTCATCAAACATCTCCAGCGTAACCTCGATTTTGTAGTCAACCGGATTATTATAAATCATGATAGGAAGTGATGTTGACTTTGCCACGTCCTTAAAATACTTCACCGTCTCACGGTGATCGGACTTGTAACGCATAGGAGGCAGCATCATGAGGCCCTTCGACCCCAATTTCTCCGCCTGTATCGCAAGCTTTACCGCTTCACGGGTACTGCCTTCAGCAATATTCATGATCACGGGTACCTTGCCTGCTATCGTGCCAACGGTAAATTTTACCAGGTCAAATTTTTCATCGTTGCTGAGCACACTTGCTTCGCCGAGCGATCCACCCAGGATGACGCCATCAACCCCAGCAACGAGCTGGGCATTAAGATTCTTCTCAAACAATTTGAAGTCAAGCGTGTCGTCGGCGTTGAACTTGGTAGTAAGAGCAGGAAAAACACCTTTCCACATAGTTATTTTTTTTCAAAGGTAGATACTCGTAGCATTGGTTAATTCGCTGAAAATGGTTATTTATTATACTATTTTGACTATTTTTAAATCATATTTACTTAATTAATGGCTAAAATAGTGTCAAATAAGAAGGTGGTCGCCTTCAATGTTCCGCAAACCGAGCACGAAGTCGTGCGGGTACAAATAGATGAAGTTTCTCATTTCTATGATCAGCTTCATCAGCATCCCGAAATTCAAATCATGCTTATCAAGTCTGGTGAAGGGACATTGATTGCCGGGGATTATGTAGGACGCTTCCAGGCCGGTGACATGTTTGCCATCGGCAGCGGGCAACCTCATGTATTCCGCTGCGACCAATCCTTTTATAAGGACAATGCTACCATCGGTGCCAAAAGTATTTCCTTGTACTTCAGTGAGAAATATTTTGGGAAAGAATTATGGGGTTCCAACGAACTGGCCGGTGTTCGGGAATTTGCAACTGCCAGCCGGCAAGGATTTCAACTTTCCGGTTCTGCCATTAAAGACGCTGCGGATCGCATTGAGCAACTCAGTCATAGCAGCGGTCTTGAAAAAATGATAGGATTCTTTTCATTGTTGAAATTGCTCGCCGAAACAAAAAATAAAAAAAAACTGGCCCTTCAGTCAAGTCGCTTACTTCCACGCGAAGAAGGACGAATGAATTCAATTGTCGAGTTCACTTTTCGAGAAAGCTATCGCAAGATATACCTTACGGAAGTGGCGAGGTTGGCTAACTTATCCGTGGAGGCCTTTTGCCGCTACTTTAAACTCCATACGCGAAAAACCTATATTAACTTCCTCAATGAAGTGCGGGTGAGCCATGCCTGCCAACTCCTCATCCAAAAGGATAGCAGCATCCAGCAAGTTTGTTACCAAACCGGCTTCTCAAATGTTTCAAATTTTAACCGGAATTTTAAGAAGATAACGGCCAAAACGCCACTCTCCTTCCGAAAGCAGTTGCCTTTTGCCAAATGATTTCGTAAACTTTGTACGAAATTTTAAATTCGCTTCTATGAATGTTGTCACAAAAATTGAAAGCTGGGGAAATTCTCATCGCCCCGGCTGGTTAGACATCTTCCGAATTGCCCTGGGTATTTTCATTACATACAAAGGGGCCCTGTTTGCCATGAATATTGAATCACTTGAAATGAGTATCGAGGGAGTCAACATGCGATATACCGGTGTGGCCATTGCACATTATGTAATTTTTGCACACTTACTGTGTGGTCCTCTGATTGCGTTTGGATTATTGACCAGAATCATGTGCCTTGTTCAATTACCCATCCTTATCGGGGCGGTAATATTTGTGAACTATAAGGAATTCATGTCAGTGGGAAGTAAAATGGAGTTGGAAGTTTCTATCATCGTTCTGCTCGGCCTGATTGTATTCATGATTTTTGGCGCCGGTAAGTTTTCGATTGACGAAAAGCGACGACAGGAAAAAGCTCTGCAACAAAATGTGGCGTAGTTCTGGACGATTATTCCAACTTATCGTCTATTCATTCTTGCTTTCCTGTTCAGGAAGGGTGTCAGGCCAACGTTTACAACCGCATTCAAGCGATCACCTTTCTATTAACTTTGTTAGCGTTGGAGCGGGTATAGATTACAAGGCCATGGAAAAGTTTTCAGCGTACCTCAAAACCTTTCAAAAAGAAAATAAAGTGATCCTTGAATACAAAATCAAACCTTGGGGAAAGGAAGGCGAAACAGAATACATTTTTGATTTAAAAAAACTTCCGGAAAAGCAAAAGAAGCTTCTCAAAAAATCGCTAACCGGGATGTTTAAAGAGAATAAATTGGTGAAAGTTGGCGGTGCTTCGCCATGATGGGTGGGGAAATAATAGTGCAAAGTTCAAAGTGCAAAGTTCAAAGTGCAAAGCTGAAAGTGCAAAGCTGAAAGTTCAAAGTCAAAAGTTAGGGGCCAACTCATCACGCTCTTTTCAATTCAACAATGGTGAGCTCCGGGGGAATGCCCACGCGGCCGGGGTAGCCAAGATAACCAAAGCCGCGGTTCACATAGATGTATTGGTCTCCTTCGCGGTACAGGTCAGCCCACTGCCTATACACATATTGAACAGGACTCCATTTGAAATTTCCAATCTCAACACCAAATTGAAAACCGTGTGTGTGTCCTGAAAAGGTAATATCAATTTCGGGATGGTTGGGTCTTACCTGCGCGTCCCAATGTGTGGGGTCATGCGACAATAACAATTTAACCGCTGCTTCCTCTGTTCCATGGCAGGCTACATTCAATTTTCCATATTTCGAAAATCGCCCCGCTCCCCAATTCTCATTGCCGATGATAGCTATTTTCTCACCGCCTTGTTCCAAAAATCGATGCGCATTCATAAGAATATCGTAACCCATGATCTTATGTGCCTGCACAAGGTCCTTGAAGTTGCGCTGCTTCTCCTCTTGTGTCGTCCAGTTTTTGTAATCACCATAGTCGTGATTACCGGTGATGGAAAAAACACCAAGGGGAGCTTTGAGTTTTTCAAAGACCGGTACATATTCTTTTACTTCCGATGATTCGTTATTGACAAGATCACCAGTGAAAAAAATTACATCAGGTTTTTCCTTCATCATCATCTCCACGCCGCCTTTCACGGCGGTCTTGTTCCAAAAACTTCCTGCGTGAATATCCGAGATCTGCCCAATGCGAAGGCCATCAAATGATTTTGGGAGGTTCTTAAGTTTTACGGTCACGCGTTTTACACGATAGTCATGTGCGCCCGATATGATTCCATAAGCAAATGCCGTAAAAGGAACGGCTGTAGTTGCCAGTGCCACTTTCGATAAGAATTCTGAACGCGGTATCACCGGTCCGCCAAGATGTCCATCGGTACTTTTACTAAACAAGGCCACGACCCACCGCACACCGCGTTGAAGATCATCAGTGAAAAGAACTAGTATTCCCAGAGTTTTAGAAAAATAAGTCGCTACAATTCCTGTAATGATAAAACTTCTTGTATTGGCCCCAAAAATATAAGGATCACCAAATGTCCACCAAAACAAGGCAAGAATGCAAAGTGCGGTGGGGACCCAAAAGCCGATGCGCACACCGCTTCTCCAGCCTTCGGACCAGTGTTTGCTGGCTGCGAGTACTCCCTGAAAGAAATAATAATCAATCAGCAGAAAAAATAAAATGAACAAAAACATGGTCATAACACGGATTCTCATAAAGAAGAAAGTCGTCCCAAGTAGAGACGACTTTCTTATTATTTTAGTTCAACGATACCCTGCCCTCTGCAATTCCTTCAGCGGGTTCTGCTTTAATACCAAATATCCGCTCCTTTAGCCTGGCGCGCATCAGGTACATCACCGGCACCAGAATTAACGTAAGGAACGTTCCAAAGATGATTCCAAAGATCATGGTCCATGAAAGCGGGCCCCAGAATGCAACGTTATCGCCACCGAAGAAAATATGCGGCTTGAATTCTGTAAAAAGAGTAACAAAGTCGATGTTAAAGCCTACGGCTAGCGGAATCAGTCCCAGGGTAGCAGCCATTGCCGTCAACAACACCGGAGTCATCCTTGTTTTGCTTGCCTCAACGATTGCTTCCTTTAATGGTACACCCTGAGAGATCAGCAAATCGGTAAACTCAACCAACAAAATTCCATTTCTCACCACAATTCCCGCAAGGGCCATCAAGCCCACACCTGTCATCACAATGGAAATTTCCATTCTAAAAATTGAAAAACCAATCAGCACACCGATCACACTCAAAATGATCTCCGATAATATAATCAACGGTTTTGTGGTTGAGTTAAACTGGATCACCAGGATCATGAATATCAATCCAAGTGCTATCAATCCGGCACTGCCGAGGAAGGCCATTGTTTCCGCCTGCTTTTCCTGCTCACCGGTCATGTTAATCATAACACCATCGGGCTCGTTAAAGAAGGACATAGCTTCCTGAATTTGGCCCACCACCGCATTCGGATTGTAGTCACTCAGTACATTCGATGCCAGGGTGATTGTACGTTTTTGATCGATCCTTTTGATACCTGCATAGCTGTTTGAGTATTCAATCTTGGCAAAAGAAGAAAGTGGTACCTGACGGACCTGACCACCCATGGTCATGTCCCGGAAAGTAATGGGGACATTCAATAACGTATTGATATCGTTTCTTTGGCTTGCCTGGATTCGCAGTTGTATCGGGTAATCATCATTCGCATCGCGGAATTTGGAAACTTCCAATCCATAAATGGCAGTGCGAAGGGTGCCTCCTATCTGGGCGGTAGAAATTCCTTCGCGATTTGCTTTCTCCCGGTCGATATGTATTACGATTTCCGGCTTGTCGCTTTGAAAATCAGATTTCAACTCTTCCACACCATCAATTTGGAGTGAATCGAGGTATTTCTTTGCGCGTATGGCAGTCGCCGTCAAGTCGTCAAAATTTTCTGAAGATATTTCAATATTGATTGGCTTTCCGGTCGGGGGTCCACCCTGTTCCTGATCGACGGAAACTTCGGCACCTCTGATACCCTTCACAGCATCACGGATCTTATTGAGGTATACGCGTGAAGATTGTCCCTGGCGATCCGCAAAGTTTACAAATGCAACGGTTACTTTACCTAAGTGGGGACTTGACTGCGTCCCTCCTTCAAAAGGATTTTCACTTGCCCCTTTTGCGACGTTGGAAATGATAGATTCCACTACCGGATTTTTCTTGCCATCCTGCTCCACCACCTTCGTTACCCTTTCCTCCACAATGCGAGTGATCGAATCCGTAACACGTTGATCAGTACCAATCGGCATGCGGATGTAGGCAAAGATAAAGTTAGGATCACCTTTAGGGAAGAATACCACCGGAGGTTTACGCACACCCGTAAACCAAATTGAAAAGATAAATAAGGCAACCACAGCACCCATGATACCAAATGGTCTATTACGCACCAGGCACCAGGATATCAAGCGCATGTAACTGCGCTGAACGCGCGGCCACAAATTGGTTTGGAATCCGGTTATCAGTTGTTCCAGAACAAAACGATGCAGGGAATAAATTCCAAAAATGAAAAGAGTAAAGTTGCCCAACCCAAAGGAACCGGTTACATACCATATCAATGCTAATGCGCCAAAAATTGAGCCGGTCACTTTATACCCTTTCGTAAATTTTTTGCGGCTGTGATCATGATCGTGAACAGTCATGAAGTCGGCGGCAAAAACGGGGTTCATGATGTAAGCCACGACCAGTGATGCCAATAATGCCACGATAAGAGTCACTGGCAAGAAGAACATAAACTCTCCAATCGTACCTGGCCAGAAAGCCAGCGGCACGAACGGCGCCAATACAACCAGCGTACCTGAAAGAACGGGCATAAATACTTCACCCGCGGCAAGCTTGGCCGCTTTGCGGATAGGAACTTTGCCATTATCAAAAACACGGTGCGTATTTTCAATAACCACGATCGCATCATCCACAACAATTCCAAGCGCGAGCAGGAAGGAGAACAGCGTCATCAGATTGAGGGTAAAGCCCAACGTAGGAAACACCAGAAATGCAATGAAACTCGAGATCGGCACGGAGAGCGCCACGAAGATCGCATTCGTGGCACCCATGAAGAACATGAGGATGATCGTCACTAATACGAAACCAATGATGATCGTATTGATCAGGTCATGGAGTGTCGTTCGCGTATTGTCCGACTGATCGGCGGTGATCGTTATTTTTAACCCTTTCGGTAAAATGTTGTCTTCAAACTCTTTTACGATCACATTGATCTTGTCAGAAGCGTGGATAAGATTTTCGCCACCGCGCTTGATGATGTTAAGGGTGACAACATTTTTACCGTCCAGCCTGGCAAAACTTTCTTGTTCTTTATGAGTGTCAATAACTTCCGCGACGTCCTTAAGGTAGATTTTTCCACCTTTAATGGATCCGATCACCGTATTGGCTATTTGGTCGGCATTGATGTATTCACCGTTCACACTAAGGGATCGCTTCATGCCATCGACCGAGAGTTGTCCTCCGGAAATGATCCTGTTTTCAAAGCCAATAGCACTGGAGATATCATCCATACTCACACCCGCCTGAGCCGCCTTAAACATGTCAAGGTTGATTTGGATCTCCCTGTCAAGTGCCCCTACGATGTCAACGCGGCGGAGTTCGCTTAGTGTCTCAATCCGGTCCTGCATTTGTTCGGCATACTTCTTAAGTGTCTGAAGATCAAAATCACCGGACAAATTCACGTTCATGATGGGCACTTCTGAAATATCAATGTCGACCACTTGCGGATCGTCCGGCAAGTCATTGGGAAGGTCCTGCTTAGCCTTGTCGACGGCCTCTTTTACTTCCCGCTTGGCCTCCTTTACTTCCACATTCGTTTCAAACTCAATAATTACATTGGAAAAATCCTGTACGGAATTGCTGGTGATTTTTTTCACGCCAGCAATGGATTTTACTTGTTTTTCGATCTGCTTGCTTATTAGATTTTCCACATCGCTGGGAGCAGCTCCGGGATAAACCGTTGCCACATAGATTTGTGGAAACACTACTTCCGGAAAATTTTCTTTGGGCAAACTATTATAGGTCATCATACCCGCCAAACATATAATGGCGGTGGCAACGTAAATCGCTACCTTATTATCAATGGACCAACTGGTGGGTTTAAATTCTTTTTCAGTGTCTTTCATATTTATTTCTTTGGGGTGGTATTGAGCGGTGAGGTATGAGTATTGAACATCTCCATACTCAAATCTCACTACTCACGTCATTTTTAGATTTTAATGAATTCACCGTCATTTAATCCCTGGAATCCGATGGTAATAATTTTATCACCGGCTTTCAGACCGCTTTTAATTTCCACATGATTGCTATATACACCTCCAACCTCCACTACCTTTTTGCGGGCCACCATTTGGTTGCCATCCATCTCGGCGATGTAAACAATTTTCTGGCCGTTCACATCTTGTACAACGTTCACTGGCACCACAATTGCAGAAGGCACCGATTTGAAGATCACCCGAAGCACACCCGTCATGTTTGGACGCAATTCTTCACTGGCAGGCAGCGCTACCTCCACTGCAAAGGTCCTTGAAAGTTGGTTGATCGTTCTTCCAACGAACGTTACCCGTGCTTCCATGGTCTTGCTGATATCAGAAAAAGTAAGACTCACCTTATCGCCCTTATTGATAGACGTAACATAGGCCTCTGACACATTTGCTTTCATCTTCAGTTTATCATTACTCACCACACGAAAGGCCGGCAGACCGGGAGCGGCATTTTGTCCAATCTTAAGTGAAACTTCGTCCACGGATCCATTGATGGGAGATTTTATACGACTCATGTCAAGTTGCTCATTCATGGTGGCCAATCTTTTTTCAAAATTTTCCTTGTTGTTCTTTGCCTGGAGAAACTGTACTTCGGTGCCGATCTTTTGGTCCCACAAGTTCTTTTGACGTTCGTAAACGGTCTTTGCAAGGCCAAGGGCCGACTTCATTTCTTCCATGTTGCGAACGATAAGGGAGTTATCGATCTGCGCCAGTGTTTGGCCTGTTGAAACGATGTCACCTTCCTTGACAAACACCTGGGAGATCAGGCCCATTGTTCTGGCACTCACTAAAATATTATCAACTGCCTCTACTGCACCCTGTGTTTGAATATAATAATCGAATGGCCTGGGTGCGAGTTGGGCAACAGCAACATCTTTTGCTTTTGCTGTTACGGCTGTAGGGTTTTCTTTGGCAATTTCTTCCTCCAGTTTTTTCACTTCGGTAGAAAGTTTTGCTTGCTGAGATTTTAATTTTTCTAGTTGGACTTTTTTATCATCATTGGATGCCGCACTACAAGCTACTAAAAGGCCCGCCACTACAATTGCAAGAAGGATATTGAAGTATAATCTCGTTTTCATGTATTATTTGTTTTCAAGGTTGTTGGATGTGTTGTCATAAGCGGAAGGCAAAAGCTTCCCGTAAGCTTTATCGAGATCGACCTTGGCCACCATAGCATCAAATAGAGCAGAATAATAATTTGTTTGGGACTGGCGGAGGCTGTTTTCAGCATCTGTTACTTCCAGGCTTGAACCAACGCCTTGCTCATATTTGATTTTGGTCACTCGCGCAATATTGCCGGCGAGAGTTTGGTTTTCTTTTTGAGAAGCCAATGACTTGATTGCATTTTCAAAGTTCAGCGAAGCCTGAGAGATTTCGAGATTAATCGAGTTTTTCAGGTTACTGAATGTATTGTCTATTTGCACCATCTTGAGTCGCTCCTGCTGAATGCGGTAGTGACGGGAGAACCCCGTAAATATGGGCATACTCAAGCTTACACCGATCTGTGAAAAGTTATACCATTTATCAGGGCCTATGAGACCATTATCGCTAATCTGTGTGTTCGTCTTAAATAAGCCAGCGATATTGGGTGATCCAGTGGAATAGCCTAGTGTAGCAAAAGCAGAGATAACCGGTGCGGCGGCAGCGTACTGATTTTTGATATTCAATTGCTGAAGCCGCTGATTTACTTCCAATACTTTATAATCAGGCCGGTTGTGGTAATCCCAGCCTTCCTTGTAGTGTTCCAAGGTGGGATCGACCTCGGTTTCCTCGATATTACCGATCACCTCGATGGGCTGATCCTGAGGATAATTCATTTGGAATTTCAATAATTGCAAGCTGAGTTCATTCAGGTTCAAAAAATTATCCCGTTGGGTCCTTAGATTGTTCAAGGTAACTTTGACACGGTCTACGTCAATGCTTTCAGCAAAACCATTTTTGTTTAACGCAGTAGTATTTTTCAGGAGGGTGTCGACCCTGGCGATGTTGTTATCAAATAGCGCTGCCCTTTCTTTATTAATCAGCACCGAGTAATAAGCTTTCATCACCAGTTGAATAATATCCTGTTGTGTCTGCTCTGTCGTTTTTACCGACAGTTCCTTAAAGGTGCTTGCCGCCTTCAATCCCACGAGATATGATCCGTTAAAGATCAACTGATTGAGGGTAACGCTTGCCAAACCGGTACTTTTCAATTGAAAGAAATTCTGCGAGGCTACGGCATCACCTATCTGGAGTCCTGGCACATAACTTAGATCTCCTAAAAACCCTTTTGGACCCCCGTACGTTGCGAAAAATCTGGGTAGTGAAGGATTGTGAACGAGCGATGCGTTGGCGGAAATTTGTGGCAGTCCAATGCCGATGGTCTCATTCACCTTCGCTTTGGCAATGCGTTGATCCAGCACCGCATTTTTTGCCCGGACAGAATTTTCTAGTGCAAATTGAATGCATTGTTCGAGTGTGAACGCTGCACCAGTCTTCTCCTGTCCCCAGATAAGGAAAGGAAGATTGAAAGCGATTAGTAAAATATAGATACGTTTCATAGGGATTGGGGAATTAATTCAGGGTTATTGGATTGTAGCTTATATTTCTCGTAGACTTTGCAGCCTTTATCAGTCAGAATGCCGTAGATGAAATGTTCAAAGATTTGAAGATTCACTTCTGCGAGGTCGTATTTCGAAGAAGGAAATATTTGCTCGTCAAAGGTGAGCTGAATCAGTTCAAGCCGCATGGTTGATAAAATATCAGTGTTGATCTCGGGGCGGAAAAAACCTTCCTCTATTCCCTGTTTCAGGTTGCGCACAATTGAGTCACGGATAAACAGCTGCTTGTGACCCAACCACGCCGACCAGGCCTTTGCATGGAATTTTTGCAAGTCAAATAGTAAAGAAGGATTCATCTTTTGAAGATCTCTCTTAAGACACGACGATATCTTCACTAACTCGTCGATGGCATTTTTCGCGGAGGTATGGAAGCTTTCGTATTGCTTCTGGTCCTTTTCCATGTGATAGGCCGCTACCATCGTAACAATCTCATCCTTGTCGGCGAAGTACTGATAGAGAGTTTTCTTTGACATGGAAAGGTGGCGGGCAACATCATCCATCGATACACTGCGCACGCCATACTTCATGAAGAGCTCTTCCGACCCTCGTATAATCTTGTCTTTTATATCGTGTTCTTCCATCATGGGCGCAAAACTATAGAAACTATTGATATTACTAAAGTTTCCATAGTTTCCTTCAACGCCCGTTTTTATAATAGGTTGAGGCTTTTCTCAAAAAAAGTATGTAAATTTTTTGTGAAGTACACCTCAACCGTTTGAAATGCCCGAATCAGGGGTTGGTGTCTTTTTCTCTACGGTACACCATTTATCCTTCATCTTCTGCTTGAAGCGCTCCCGGTCTTCCTCCGACATGCCTTTCCATTTCTGCGACCAATAATATCCCCAAGGTCCACCTTGGCGGTGACGACAGTGGCCGCCACCTTTTCCAAAAGTCCAGAACAGAATCTTTGTCAGCGCCAGCAAGCCAAGCGCCTGCCAGAAGGTGAGCACAGGCCCCGCAAACAACACCGGCACCAACCAGTTCCACAACAGTTGTGTCACCAGGCCTATCACCATCAGCATCACAATTCCAAACACCAGGAATTTCAAAATCCACCATCCGCGTTTCATAACTCAATTATTTAGTTTTTAACTTACCTCACACGTCCCAACTTTTCCGGGACACCCTCCTGCGAGGGGCTGAGCGCGAGGTTAATTTTTCAGCAAATCATCATAGAACTGTTGCAATCTTTTTCTTAGCGCAATAATGGCGTACCGCTTTCGCGAAAGCAGTGTATTGATCGAGACACCGGTCTCTTCCGATATTTCGCGGAAGCCGCGTTCCTCCATCTCGTTTTGGATAAAGATTTCACGCTGGTCAGCTGGCAATTCATCCAATGCGAGCGTGATCTCATCCCAAATTGCTTCCCGCAGCAAGGAAGCTTCCGGCGTGTTGTCGAGGTCGGGAAGGATATCTTGAAGCGTCAACGGCGACGCTTCGTCATGGCCAATCGCGCCATCAAAATCCGCCTTCTTCGGGCGTGCCGCATCGCGTCTGTAACGATCAATAATTTTATTGCGTGCTACACTGTACAACCACGAAGTAACCCTGTCCAATGACTCAATCGACTCAAAACCCGCCACAAACTGGTAGAACACATCTTGCAAAATATCTTCTGCCTCTTCGACAGAGGATACCTTACCGCGTATAAAACTCAGCAGTTTACCTTTCTCCTTGCGGAATGTCTCTTGCTTGATCTCCTCCATCAGGACTATGTCAATCGCCACGGCTCGCTCCATATACCGGCAGAGACGTAATGAGTTGAATAATTATTTTAGGTAAAAATGAAAAAAACAGCTGATATAGGGAGAAACGGGTTGAAAATTAATTTGAATGCTAGAATGTAGAATTTTAAAGTGACATTCAGTTGGAAAAAGTTGACCAACATCGCAAAACAAGTAGGTCCCTAGAAGAAACTATTTCGTTTTCTTTTCCCAGTTCATAAAATCAATTTCATCTTCGATCAGGCGATGGACAAGATCATCTGTTGTGAGATTGTATTCCCATCCAAGGCGTGTCTTGGCGAGCGAATTATCTCCATAAATGGTTTCTAACTCAAGCTTGCGTAGTAACGATGTATCCGTCTTTAGAAATTCAGAAGCATCCAGGTCAAGATTCTTGAAAACCTTCTCGACGAAACCTCGCAGACTGGTTGGAATTCCGGAACAAATTAAATAATCAGCCATAACTTCCTGCTGCATCATGCGCCACATCGCTTCCACAAATAGAGGTGCATAGCCCCAGTCCCGCACAACCGATACGTTTCCCAGATTTAATTCCTTTTGGTTTCCGTTCTTGATTTGAATGGCCGTCCGAATTATTTTCTTAATTACAAAATGTGACGGACGCAGGGCTGATTCGTGATTAAATAAAATACCACAGCATGTTTGAAGCTTGTAAGCTTCACGATAATTTACCGTCAACCAATGCGCCGACGCTTTGGAGATGCCGTACGGACTCACCGGGTGGAAAAGGAAAGATTCCTTGATGGGCAAACTTGAAATCCCCAAACTCCCAAACATCTCACTGCTGGAGGCCTGGTAAAAGCGCGTGCGTGGCGAGACTTGTCGAATAGATTCAAGCATCACCATAACGCTTCTGGTATTAAAATCAAACGTGATAAGCGGCAGGTTAAACGATACCCCCACCGAGCTAATGGCTGCGAGATTATAGAATTCATCCGGGTTTGTCTCAGCCAACATCCGTTTTACTTGCGTTTCTTCCAACAGATCAATTCTTCGAAGGATAACCTTATCCTTTATACCCAGGTAGTCAAGACGAACCGTATCCAATAGTCTTCCGTCTGGCAACAATCCAATTACCTGATAGTCCTTTTTCAACAACAGCGCCGCAAGATAGGCTCCATCCTGACCCGTAATGCCTGATATTATCGCAACTTTCATACTACAAATCAGATTTAGAACTATATAAAAATTAAAACCAGATGTCAACCAAAGCAATGAACCATTGTTGATATCATTCAAAGAAAGTCCACACCTACTCTAATTACCGCGCAAGATAAAACAAATGTCACCCTCTCCACACGTTCATATAAAATGAATCATCAAAGACGCTTCAAAATTCTTTAAATCCTGTATTTTTGGGCTCACATTTATCTCATGATTTTATTTTTCAGGTCTCCGTCCAGCCCACTCTACGCGGTTGGTCACACGCATGCCTTTTCAATCGAAGACATTCAAAAACTTATTTGGCTCTTTGGCGGAGCTAAGTCATTGAACGAGAATTTCCTGGATGGATATTTTGTTGGACCGCGAAAAGAGATGATCACCCCCTGGAGCACCAATGCCGTGGAGATCACTCAAAACATGGGTCTGCAAGGAATTGAGCGAATTGAGGAATTTGTTTCTGTAAGAAATGAGTCGGCTGCACACGATCCTATGTTGCAGGCTCTTTATCGGACATTAGATCAAGATCTCTTTACCATCCTTCATAGGCCAGATCCTATTTACGAGGTGGGTGACCTGGCGGCCTACAGCAGAAAGGAAGGATTGGCGTTGAATGACGAGGAGATTGCCTATTTAAATGATGTTAGCTGGCAACTTGGCCGCAAGTTGACAGACAGCGAGGTGTTTGGTTTCTCGCAGGTGAACTCCGAACACTGTCGCCATAAGATTTTTAACGGCTCGTTTATCATTGATGGAAAAGAAAAAGAACTCACACTTTTTCAACTTATCAAAAAAACATCACAAAAGCATCCGAATTTTATCGTCTCTGCCTATAAGGATAATGTTGCCTTCATCAGCGGGCCGACGATCGAACAATTTGCTCCAGCTCGACAAGACACAGCGGATTATTTTAGAATAGATGACATCGAGTCGGTCATTTCAATAAAAGCTGAGACACATAATTTTCCCACCACCGTGGAACCATTTAATGGCGCCGCCACCGGTTCGGGTGGTGAGATCCGTGACAGGCTTGCCGGCGGTAAGGGTTCGTTACCATTAGCAGGAACGGCGGTGTATATGACCTCCTATCCACGATTGGATAATGTAAGATCCTGGGAAAAAAAATTTAAAGAAAGAAAATGGCTCTACCAGACGCCGGCAGAAATTCTTATCAAGGCTTCCGACGGCGCCAGTGATTTTGGAAATAAATTTGGTCAGCCACTCATCGGAGGAAGCGTACTCACATTCGAGCATGAAGAGCATCATAAGAAATTTGGGTTTGATAAAGTGATCATGCTGGCAGGTGGCGTTGGTTACGGAAAAAAAAAGGACAGCAAGAAGGAACATTTGCAGACCGGAGATAAAATCGTGATACTGGGCGGCGACAACTACCGCATCGGGATGGGTGGCGGTGCCGTGTCCTCCGTAGCAACCGGCGAGTTTGGAAACGCTATTGAACTA
>JANXYC010000301.1 GCA_025350305.1 Cyclobacteriaceae bacterium
GCATTCAGGCTGTATACGTTGTACAATTGTCGGATTCTATTACGGTCAACCTCCACAACGGGATTATATCCATAGAAATACGCCCCACGGCTTTCAACGTTAGCCTCACCGGACAAGGTGACATCCTTCCCCATGCTTTTACCAAAAAGTTGAACTTGCAGCGTGGAAGCTGCTGAGTTTTTCTCTGCTACCGGACCCTTACCAAAACTCCTGTTATAGACATGGGCTCCCAAAAATTTATTCTTGTCACGCTTAGTTGTCACACTTCCTTCCAGGAAAAACGAAGCGTAGTTGCCGAAGCCGGCGCTAAGATAATTCCCGTAGACCTTCGATAGTTCCTCCTGCTTCAATTTCAGAGGCCTTATAACCGATTTGTAGTCAGGGGTCGTAAACCGGAAATTTTTGGACTCATATTCAATAGCCGGTTTGATGGGCTCAAACGGTCGTGGCGGAATTTTTTCAAAATTACGAGCCGCTCGTGATAACGTTATTTTCTTGTTCACGATGATTTCATATTGAACGTCCTTAATTTCTCCCGCTCCCTCCTTCTCCCACCCTTCCTGGCCGTATGCCTGAAAGGAAAGGAAACAAGCTGCAATAAATGAGAATCCAAAGGTGGCTATTGGTGTTGAGCAGAGATGCCCTCGTGAGGCAAACCGTCCGTTGGCACGATCATGAGGATTTTGTTTACTACTCATTTCTCATTTCCAGTTGTGTCACTTTTCTCGATTGCCTTCTTCTTTAGCTCCTCCTGTTCAATGACTTTCAGTTTCTCTTTTGCCAGGTCACGAATGTCCTGTATTGGAAAATTAGCAATCAACGATTTCAAAGTTGCCTTGGCCTGGAAGAGTTCGCCCATAGCATCATAATTATCGGCCAACAGAAGAAAAGATTTGCCAACCCAATCATGGTAGGCGGCAAAATCAGTATTTAGTGAGAAGAGTGTTTCGGAGCATTGCTTATACTCTTTTGTGAGGTAAAAAATTTCGCCTAATAAATATTTTGCTTCTGCGCCGTATTCATCGCGGGCCATATTAAGTGTGGTGAGAAACTCATCTTTGGCAGTCTCATAATCTCCTTTGGCCATGGCGCTCTTTCCCAAATACAAGGATGCTTTATTTTGGGCACTGGCGTTAATACTTCCCTGTTCCAAAACTTTTTTTGCATAGACGTCGGTCGAGTCGTACTTGGCCAGGAGATAATACGATTCCATCAGGCCATTCCAGGCAATGTGTTGCTCCTTTTTGTTTACGGCCAGTCGGGTGAGCTTTTGAAATGCTATCACTGCGTTTTCATACCGTCCTTGTTTAAATTCCAACTCTGCCACACGGGCCATTACTTTGCTCAACATAGCGAAAGCATCGTCATTTGAGATTTGTTGGTAGATTTCCAATGCCTTCGAAGGCTCTTTTAGACGGTAATACGATTCTGCCTCGTAATATTTTGCCTCCGTCAAGCGTGGACTTTCAGAGTAGCTTGTACAATAGTGCGATAGAAGCTCGATCGCTTTAGCATAGTTCTGATTGAAGTACACGTTCTTGGCTGTTTCAAATTCCACTGATTCAATTCCTTTCGCATCCGGGTTGGCCTGTTTGAATTTTCCAAGATAACGATCAAATTCTGTTGAACGATTTGCGAGGTTGAGCGACTCTTGCAGCGGTAACAGCAAATCTTGGGTCGCCGGATGGGTTGGAAATTTTTCCAGGACCGCGATGTAGTCATTCGCAGTTTGATCATAATTCTTAAGATTGAAATACGCAGCGGCCCTCCGGGTGTATGCATATGGAAGAAGGCGGGATGATGGCGATGAATTGATGAGTTTCGTAAAGTTGATTATGGCAGGTGCATAATTACTCAATTCAAAATCCATTTGCGCGCGCTGAAACAAAGCATCCTCTGCATAACGCGAGGAAGGATTTTTGATTACCAGTTCAAATTCACTTCCTGCATCTGTGTACTTGCGCTGGACCACCTGGATTATACCTGACTGCAAATGTGCATAATCGGCATCAGCGGAGTTAAGTTGAATCGCCTTCCGATAAAAAGAAAGTGCTTCCGGATAAGCCTTACTCACGTAGTAACAATCAGCAAGCCGGATGATGCCGTCTGTGTAGTCGGGTTCTGAAGGTGTTGACTTGGAAACAAAATCTTTAAAACTTACCAACGCTTTCTCGTACTGCTGCAGATTGTAGTGGGCGTAACCTAAACCGTAGCGGGTTGCCCTCACCATTTCGGGTTTCGGCAAAGTGCCCAAAGCCTGCTCATACAATGGAATGGCCTGGTCGTATTTTCTACCCAATGAATATGCTTCGCCACTCCAATAACTCGTTTCTCCTACGAATTCCGGGTCAACTGGATAGTGCAGTGATTTTTCAAAAAACTGCACAGCCTGTGCATAGTCTTCTTTGTTGAACAGTTCCGTGCCTTTCAGGAAGGTGGCTTTTTGATACGCCCGATCGACGGCAAGCGATCTTTTTGGCAATGCATCGATGTATTCGATTGCCTTATTGTAGTTGCTCGCGTTCACGTACGCCTGCGACAGCAACTCTTTGATCTCCTGAGCATGGAGTGACTCAGGGTAATCCTTAAGGAGGGTTTCAAATTCATTGATCGCCACATCGGGCCGACCCAGATCGTAGTTGATTTTGGCTGACTGAAATAAGCTCTCTTCGGCGACGCGCAAATCCCTTTTAAAATTCTTTGCCACTTCGAAGGCTATCAGTGCCAGTGATTTTTCCTGGCGCTTGAGATATAGCAAGCCTAAAGCATACGAGGCATACACGCCGACAGAATCTCCGTCGGAAGCAGCCGATTTAAGATAAGGAAATGCTTGTTCATCGCTACCAGATGCGAGTGCGGAAAAACCTGCCCTGTAAAGCACACCCTGGTCTACATTCTTTTCATGATTGTCGAGATACTCCTTATAAAGTGCTAACGCATTTTTATAGTCCTGTTTTCTGAAGTACGTCTCCGCCGCAAGTAAAGATATTTCATCCGCTGATGAAGTGTTTTCCCTGGCCAAGACCATTTCACTATACTTCAACAATTCTGCATCATTCTTCTGCTTGTAATAAACATTTGCAATCATCACCGGCACAATGCCAGCGTAGGAATTATTCGTTTCAGCCCTTTTCAGATCAATCAGCGCGTTGGGATAATCTCCATTGGACGACTCGATAAATCCTGCATAGTAGCTTGCAGCTGGTCCATACTGACCTCCCAATCCTTTTATGGCGTTGAATTGATCCAGCGCCTCCTTCAGGTTTTTCTGACTGAAGAGACAATATCCCCACCGGAATCGTCCGGTATTTTGCTGTTCGCCGCTCAGAGACAGGAAATCTACTATGGAATAATAACGGGCCGCTTTCGAATAGTCTTTTTCGGCATAAAAAAAGTTTGCCAGGTTAAAGTAAGCTGCAATGGCTTTTGGATATCGCGGATAGGAAGCAATGTAATCTTCCAATAGTTTTTCACCTTGGGCATGGTACAGGTTCAGCGCGCAGAAAGCACGATAGTATTCAGCATCTGCCTTGCGGGAATCCGACAAAGGATATGTTCTTAAATAGTCTTCAAAGATTTTATAGGACGAGCCGTACTCCTGGTGTGAAAGTAGTTCCAGCCCTGTTTGGAACAAGCGTTCATATTTTTGTTGTGACAAGGTTTCCTGACCATAGGAAAAATAATGACTCAACAACAGCACACTAAGTACCAATGTACCTTTCTTCATTCGTAATTTTCTCTCAGAACGGCGTTTATTGCCGTAACAGTTTAAAAAATTTAATACCGTGTCTCACCAAAAAATAAGAAATACACGCGCTCAAAAGTAATCAATCTTGCCCGAATTTCCATTATAGTTCCATTGGGAGAATGGTTCTATAATCACCCGTGCTCTGATCTATCAATGAATCAAACGGACAACAAGTTCTTTCAAAATCTGACCTTCATTCTCCGATCCGGAATTCACACCTTTCAATTTGAGGTCCGCCGCTTTGAGAAGAGAAATGTTCTCCATGATCTTCCCCAGGGAGTAGTTTCGCAAAGCATTCATATAATCTCGTGCAGCGAACGGGCTGATTTTTAAGGTAGTAACCAACTCTTTTTCAGATTTACTCGAAGTCGATGCAGCCAGCAAAAGCTTGCTAAAAAAGCTGAAGAGAAAAGCGACGGACATGATTAACGGGTTCTTACGGGTATTGCTGGCAAAATAATCAGCAATCTGGCAGGTCTTGAATAGATCCTGCGCGATGAGCGCCTTCTGTAATTCGAAAATGTTGTACTCACGACTCATTCCTACCTGGGTCATAACATATTCGGCGCTGAGTTGATCGCCGGATGGTTTTCCAATCACCATCTTGTTGATCTCGTTTGAAAGCCGGTTTAAATCATTCCCAACCGATTCACACAAAACTTGAATTGCGCGCGCCTCCATGGAATAGCCTTTACTGCGGATGTACTCATCCACAAATTCGGGAAGCTGGTTCTCGTAGGGTCGTTTGAACGTGGCCGACAGGGTGAGTTGCTCTGCCTTTTTACCAAGTTCCTTTCGTTTGTCAAGCGTCTTGTATTTATGGCAAAGAACAAGCAGTGTGCTGGGCAATGGCCGCGAGAAATAATCAAGGAGCAGCTTTTGCCCCATTTCTTTTGAAAGGTCGGGGATATCCTGGGCTTCCCGAACAATTACCACTTGCCGTTCAGCCATCATGGGAAAGCGTTTCGCGTTGGTAAGGATTACATTAACAGGTGATTCCTTTCCATACAGAATGATCTGGTTAAATCCTTTTTCACTATCACTTAAAACATTTTGCTCTATGTAGTTGGAGATCAGATCAATATAGAATGTTTCCTCCCCTTGCAATAGATATACCGGTGCATACCTTTTTTCTTTAAGGTCAGTCAATATTTTGCGGGCCGTTGCATCCATAAGATTCTATACTTTACTATTCCGTAAGTCAAATGCCGTTGCTGTGCCGACAATCGCTCCTGCCAAATGTGATTCCCACGAAATCCGCGGGTCCATCGGCATTACTCCGTAAAAGATACCTCCATACATCACAAAAACGATAATTGAAATGAAGATTGACCAAAAATCCTTGCGGAGAATCCCAAAGAAAATCAAAAATGATGAAAGACCGTAAATCAGTCCACTCGCGCCGATGTGATATGAATCCCGGGGACTGAAAATCCACACGAGCAAATTAGTGATCATGTAGCAGCGAAAGAATACAATACCGCCGATGCGTTTATAAAAGAAAAATACCACAGATCCCAAAAAAAGCAACGGCACAGTATTTGAAATCAAATGTGCCAGGCCGTCATGGATGACTGGCGCGACAAGGATGCCGATCAGTCCACTAAACGTACGCGGCCTGATTCCAAGCCAGCCGAAGTCGTAGCCATAAAAAAACTCAATGCTGAATAGTGCCCACATAATAAACACCAGTCGGAAGGGCACCACTGAACTTCCGAAGAAAGAAGAACGCAAGGCCGTCATAGCCGGATTACGAAGCAGCTGGATCCTTCATCATAGGCAGGCCCAGGAATTTCATTTCTTCCGCGCCGACCGCATTCACACCAAGAATGCCACCCGAAGTTTCCGCTATTTTTTTTGCGATGTAGCGAAGGCTTTTATAAAAATCCCCGGCAACGGATTTCTTCATCTTAGGAAAGATCCTATTAAGTTGAGACAATTCTTCCACAATAGCTGAATTACGTTTAGAGGATTCCCTGGGCAACTCCTTCAGCAGTAGCTTAAACTTCTCTTCAAAATCTTCAGCAACCTCCTTATAGTATTCGTTGAGACTGCCAATGAATTTTCCCTTTTTTAGCAATTCAATGGCACCATTAATTTCAGTCTTATCAATCTCATTGTCGGCGCCTGCAATCAAAATGCAAACGAGCAGTGGCGTCTTCATCACAAGTTCAACCTCGGAGGTCGACAATCTTTGCAGTTCCGTCAACATTTATAAAATATTGTTAATTGAACTACCATTGCTTGTTAATTCCTGTTCATTATTACAATCTTACGGTGTACCACGGATTTTCCTGGTCCCGACAGCATTATGAAATAAATTCCATTGGCAAGACCGTCCACGTCCACCTTCTTCGTATGGTTAATCAGTTCCTCAAAGTCGCCCGACTTCAACGTTATACCACGTTGATCGAGCAGCTTCCAGGAAAATCCCTCGAAAGTACGGTCTTCCGGAATTCCAAAATAGAAAGATCCATT